>JADGHP010000025.1 GCA_019683855.1 Thermoleophilia bacterium | reverse complement strand
GAGATCTCCATCGCCTCCCCGGGGCCGAGCGGGCGCGCCGCCGGCCGCCCGGCCGCAACCCGACCGACGATCGGAAGCGTCCCCGGAAGGTCGGCCGCCCGCACGGCGAATCCGTCCATGGCCGAGCTCCGGAACGGGGGCAGGTCGACGAGCGCCCGAACGTCTTCCGCGGCGACGCGCCCGGCCGCGTCTCGTGTCGCGACCGACTGAGAGGACAGCGGCCGGACGCGTGCGAGCACGCGTTCCTGCGCCTCCTCGAGCGTCAGCAGGTCCGTCACCAGCCCCGCATACCGTAGCCGGGACCGGCGCAGCCAGCGCACGTGCGGCCTCCGGCCAACGCCGTCTCCGGTGCAACGCGCCGCGAGGCCGCACTAGGGCGTCGTGGCGGCACGCGGCGGAGCGACGGTCGGGGCTGTCTCGGTCCGCCCGCGCGTCGCCGTCTCGCCGGTGGTCGGGCTCTCCGTCGACGCGGGGGGCGCGACCACGTAGCCGCCGGCGTACTGGTACTCGCCGCGCCACGTCGTCCACTGCGGCGTCGACGAGGGCTCGCGGAACGGCACGTCCTCGCGCGCGCCGATCGCGGACTGCATGAAGAGGCGCCAGATCGTGGCGGGAAAGGTGGGTCCCGAGACGGCGATGCCGTGGACATTCAGCATCGGGATCTCGCCCTTCGGGTACCCGATCCAGACGGTCGCCTCGAGGAACGGCGTGTAGCCGCAGAACCAGGCGTCGGCGTACTCGTCGGTCGTGCCGGTCTTGCCCGCGTCGGTGTGGCCGGGAAGGTGGGCGCCGCGGCCGGTGCCGTAGAGCATGTTCTCCGCGAGCACGCGCGTCACCGTCGACGCGACCCAGTCGGGGATCACCCGCTCGCGCTGCGGCTTCCCCCAACCGGCGTCGGTGTCGGTCTTGCCGTTCGGGAGCACCACCCTCGTGATCGCCATGGGCTCCGCGTGGACGCCCCCGGCGGCGAGCGTTGCGTACACGGACGCCATGTCGAGCGGCGTCACGGCGCCGCTGCCGAGCGCGAGCGAGGGCTCCGGCTCGAGCGGCGTGCGCACCCCGAGCCGCCGCGCCATGTCGACGATTGCCTCGGCTCCGACGTCGAGCCCGAGCCGGGCGTAGACCGTGTTGTCGGACTGGAGGGTCGCGCTCGCGACGGACTCGACGCCCGCGTAGGTGTGCGCGTACGTCTGCACGTACCAGCGGCGCGGCGCGTAGTAGAAGGGCGCCGAGAGGTACGAGGTCGCGAACGGATCCATTCCGCGCGCCACCGCGGCCGCCAGAACGACCGTCTTGAACGTCGAGCCGGCCTGCCGGTGCGCGCTCGTCGCGAAGTTGAACTGGTTGTCGGCGTTTCCCGGCGCGACGCCCACCATCGCCCGGATCGCGCCCGTGCGCGGGTCGATCGCGACGATCGCCGCCGCCGGGTCGTGCGCGTCGGTGAGCACGTGCCGGATCGCGGCCCGGGCGGCTCGCTGAAGGCGCGGGTCGATCGTCGTGTAGACGCGAAGCCCGCCCGAGCGGACGGTGCTGGCCCCGTACGCCTGCTGGAGTAGGTCCTCGACGTAGCCGAAGAAGTACGGCTCCCGGATCCGGGTGTACGCGTCGCCCGGCTCGAGATGGAGGCTGCGGTCGTGCACCGCCGCCGCGTACTGGGCTTGCGTGATGTCGCCGTTCTCGAGCATCGCCTTCAGCACCTCGTCGCGGCGGCGGAGCGCGGCGGCTGGGTTGTCGAAGGGGTCGTAGAGCGACGGTGCCTGCGGCAGCCCCGCGAGGAGCGCCGACTGCGCGAGGCTCAGCTTCTTCGCGGGGATCGAGAAGTACGTCCTCGCGGCGGCCTCGATCCCGTAGGCGTGGTTGCCGTAGTAGACCTCGTTCATGTACGCGGTCAGGATCCGCTCCTTCGACCAGGCCCGCGAGAGCTTGATCGCGAGGCACGCCTCGATCACCTTGCGCTCGAGCGTCCGCTCCCGCGACAGGTAGAGGTTGCGCACGAGCTCCTGGGTGATCGTCGAGCCGCCCTGGACGATCCTGCGCGCGCGGATGTCCGCCACGAGCGCGCGCACGATCCCGACCGGATCCACGCCGCCGTGCTGGTAGAAGCGCCGGTCCTCGATCGCCACCGTCGCGCGCGGCATCCACGGGCTGATCCGCGAGGCCGGCACCGGCGTCCGGTTCCGCTCCGCCGGGATCGCGCCGAGGACGCTCCCGTCCGCCGCGTAGACGAAGGAGTTGGCGCCGGTCGTGACAGGCTGGAGCGAGCCCAGGTCGCAGCGCGAGCCGAAGACGACGGCGCCGCCGATCGCGGTGACGAGCGCGAGGAGCAGAACGACGAGCGCGCCGACGATCAGCAACCGCCGCCGGGCGCGGCGCCGCCGGGCGCGGCGCTTGCGACCGGTACGGATCGGCGCGGCCGGCGGGCGGCGACGTCCCGGTGGGCGTCCGGTCATCCCCAGACGCCCAGGGCCCGCAGCCGGCGGTGGACGCGCAGCCGCAGCTCGCCTTCGAGCCTCTCGGCAGCGTCCTCGTTCGGCGCCGCCGCGCGCACGGTGAGCGTCGCGCTGCCGTCGAGCCCGCTGACGAACACGCGCGCCTCGCGCTCGTCCGCCGTCTCCTCCCGCAGCGCCGCCACGGCAGCCTCGAGGTCGGTCGAGAGCGGCACCTGCACGGTGACCTGGGCGATCGTCTCTCGGCTGCGGATCGAGGCGTTGCGGATCGTCTCCGAGGCCAGCTTCTCGTTCGGGACGACGAGCCGTGTCCGGTCCGGCGCGCGGATGAACGTGTACGTGAGTCCGATCTCCTCGATCACGCCCTCGACGCCGCCGTACTCGACCCGGTCGCCGAGGCGCACCGGCTGCGTGATCGCGATCACGAGCCCGGCGACGAAGTTGCCGAGCGTGCGCTGGGACGCGAAGCCGATGATCACCCCGAGCACGGCGGACGAGGCGAGCAGCCCGCCCGCGACGGCGCGCACCTGGGGAATCACGAGCAGCGCGGAGAAGAAGCCGACGACGAGGATCGAGACGGTCACGCTGCGCCGGAGGACGCGGTAGCGCGTCGCCGCCTCCGGCGGCAGCGGGCGTCGCTGGAGGAGCCAGTCGACGGCGCGCGCGGCGAGGGAGACAGCGAGGAAGACCGCGCCCGCGACGACGAGACGGTGCCAGAAGCTCATCTCGCTCCTCGTTTCGCGGCTCTCACGTCGAATCCTCAGTCGTCGAGCGGCAGCGGCCTGCGGCCCGCGAAGCCGTCCTCGACCCGGTGCCAGTAGCGAATCTCGTCCTCGCCGAGGCGCCAGCAGAGGAGCACGGTCTCGCCGCGCCGCAGGGCCGGGAAGTCGATCAGCCCCTGGTCGAGATCCTTTACCTGCGCCCCGTGCGCGGAGATCTCGTCCACGAGCGCGGCGAGAGCGCGCGACAGCTCCTCCACCTCCGCGGCGACGGACGCGAGCAGCGCGGGCGGGATGCCGCCTCCGTTGCCGCGAACGGCGCGCTCCAGCTCCTCCTGGCGGGCGAGCGCGGCCACGTGCTCGCGGCGCTTCGCGACGAGTCGCTCGACCAGCGGGCGCACCTCCGCGAGCGCGGCGTTCGCCTCCTCCGGGGTGAAGTGGCGCATCGCCCGAACCCTATGATCGGCGACGGGTGGACGTCGAGGCCGTCACGATCGACGCGTACGGGACGCTCGTCGCGCTGCACGATCCGGTGCCGCCGCTGCGGGCGGCGCTGCGCGCGCACGGCGTCGAGCGGAGCGACGACGAGGTGGCGCGAGCGTTCGCGGCCGAGGTCGAGTTCTACGTGCCCCGCTCGCACGAGGGCCGTGACGAGGAGACGCTCGCGCGGCTGCGGCGCGGCTGCGCCCGGACGTTCCTCGAGGCGGCCGGCGCCGCGATCGATCCCGACAGCTTCGTCGGGGAGTTCGTCGCGGCGCTCCGGTTCCGCGCTCTACCGGGCGCCGCCGAGGCCTGCCGGCGGCTCGCCGAGCGCGGCCTGCGGCTCGCCGTGGTCTCCAACTGGGATGTCGGGCTCCACGAGCACCTCGCCCGGCTCGAGCTGGCGCCGCTTCTGGACGTGGTCGTGACCTCGGCGGAGGCCGGGGCGCCGAAGCCGGAGCCGTCCGTGTGGACGCTCGCGCTCGGGCGGCTCGGCGTCGAGCCCGGGCGCGCCGTCCACGTCGGCGACTCCGAGGCGGACGCGGAGGGCGCGCGCGCCGTCGGCATGCGCTTCGAGCCCGCGCCGCTCGCCACGGCCGCAGCGAGGATCCTCGCGTGAGCCGCCGTCGTCTCGCCGCTTGGGTCGGCCTCGTCGCGCTGATCGCCGCGCTCAACTACGCCGCCCGCTTCTCCGGCTCGAGCTCCGGCGCCGGCCGGGACGAGGTCTACAGCTACTCGACGTTCGCCAGCGGGATCGTCCTCTACGCCGTCTGGCTCGGCGTCGTGCTGCTCGTCGCGATCGACCGCTTCGGACTGCTCGCCCTCCGACGGCCGCGCTCCTGGCGCCGCGCGCTCGCGCTCGCGCTCGCCGCGATCGCCGCCATCTACGCGTGGGAGGCCGTCGTCGCCGCGCTGCCGCTCCCGGAGAGCCCTGGCGCCGAGCAGGGCCTGACGCCGACGCGCTGGGAGCCCGCCCACGCGGGCGCGTTCGCCGCGAACGTCGTGCTCTTCGCCTTCGTCGCCCCGGTCGTGGAGGAGCTCACCTTCCGCGGGCTCGGCCAGTCGCTGCTGCGCTTCCTCGGACGCTGGCCGTCGATCGCGGCCGTCGGGCTGGCCTTCGGGCTCGCGCACGGCCTCGTCGAGGCGCTGCTCGTGCTCGTCCCCTTCGGCGCCGCGCTCGCCTACCTCCGAGACCGCACCGCGAGCGTCGTGCCGGGGATGCTCGTGCACGGGCTCTTCAACGGGATCGCGCTCGCGGCGGCGGTCCTGAGCTAGCGTCCGTCGCATGACGAGCGGCGGCGCTCCGCTCATCCGCCCGCTGCGCGAGCGCTACTCCTCCTCGTCGTCGTCCTCGACCGCGAACTGGTCGGGCGTGACGTTATCGAGGAAGCTGCGGAACTTCGAGACCTCGGCCTCGAGCTGCTCCTCGCTCACCTCCTCGCCCTCGAACTCGATCGCCGACTCCTCGATCACCTGGTCGGCGGCGTAAATTGGGGCCTCCGCCCGGATCGCGAGCGCGATCGCGTCGGAGGGACGCGAGTCGACCTCGATCTCGTGGCCGTCCTGGGCGACGGTGATCTGCGCGTAGAAGGTGTTCTCGCGCAGCTCGGTGACGGTGATGCGCACCACCTGCGCGCCGAGCTGCTCGAGCAGGTCGCTCATCAGGTCGTGCGTCATCGGCCGTGGCGCGACCTGGCTCTGGAGCTTCATCAGGATCGCCGCCGCCTCCGGGTGACCGATCCAGATGGGGAGGAACTTGTTCCCCTCGGCGGTCTTCAGGAGGACGATCGGCTGCTTGCCGACCAGGTCGAAGCTGACCCCGTAGATGAGCATCTCCTGCATGGCGCGCTACGCGTCCTCACGCCGAATATAGCTCAGCTTGCCATGCTCGGATCGCCGGCCCGCCCGGCTGCCGGCCGGAACCTGGCGAGAAGGCCCCGGTCGAGGCTGCTCGCCGTGGCGGCGCTACAATGCGCGACCGGCACGGGCGATTAGCTCAGCTGGTTAGAGCGCCGCTCTGATAAGGCGGAGGTCCCTGGTTCGAATCCAGGATCGCCCACCTCTCCGGGCGAGCCGCGAACGGCTCGCCCTGTTCCCTTCCGCACCGCTTCGCTTTGCTGCTCGGGAACGCTCGAGGCCATGCCGCCGCGGGCCACGCGTCGCGTTCGCCCGCGACCCTACGTCAGCAGGAGCCCCGCCATCCGGCGGCGTGCGAGCCAGATGCCGGCACAGCCGAGCGCGACGAGGTAGGCCGTGTCGAGCAGGTTCCAGACGCCGACGGCGCCGAGCGTGAGCGAGCGCACGAGCGCGATCGCGTGGTAGAGAGGCGAGACGCGCACGAGCCACTGGACCGCCTCCGGGTAGACGCTCAGCGGGTAGAAGGTGGCGCTGAACAGGAACATGGGGAGCTGGACGAGCTGGACGATGTCGAAGTCCTGCCAGCCGCGGATGAACGTCGAAGCGCCGATCGCGACCCCGGCGAAGCCGAAGCCGACCGCGGCCGCGGCCGGCAGCGCGAGGAGGCCCCACCAGGAGCGGACGAGGCCGAGCGCGGCGGCGGTGACGAGAAAGCCGATCGAGTAGAGGAGCCCCCGGAAGAGCGCCCAGGCCGCCTCGCCGAGCGCGACGTCGGTCGGCCCGATCGGCGTCGCCAGCATCGCGTCGTACACCCTGCCGTAGCGCAGCTTCCAGAAGACGTTGGTCAGCCCGTCGTAGACGGCCCCGTTCATCGCCGACGAGGCAAGCAGGGCGGGCGCGACGTAGGCGGCGTAGGAGACCCCGTGCACGCGCCCGACGAAGTGCCCGAGCCCGAGCCCGAGCGAGAAGAGGTAGAAGACGGGCTCGAAGAATCCGCTCGCGATCGTCAGCCAGGTGCGGCGGTAGACCATCAGGTTCCGCTCGAAGAGCAGGTGGCCGCGGGTCGCGGCGAGCCGGCGGGCGAGCGGCGCGCGCCGCGGAAGCGCGTAGGCGCTGATAGCTCTCACGTGACGAGCCTCCGCGTGAACGTGCGCTGCGCAAGAGCGAGACCCGCGGCCGCCCAGGCTGCGAGATAGGCGACGTGGCCAAGCGAAGGCCAGAGCGGCGCGCCGCCGAGGGTGAGACGGCGGATGAGATCGACACCGTGCCACGTCGGCGTCGCCCAGGCGATCTCCCGGATCCCCTGCGGCAGTCGCGAGACCGGGAAGAAGGTCCCCGAGAAGAGAAACATCGGCGTGACGCCGAAGCGGAAGAGCACGTTGAAGCCCTCGTCGCGTTCGAGCCACGCGGCCATCGCGGCCACCGGCGCCGAGAACGCGAGCCCGAGCAGGGCGGAGGCCGGAAGGGCGAGCACGGCGAGCCACGAGCGGATCGCGCCGAAGGCGGCGAGCACAGCGAGGTACAGGCCGGCCGCCATCGCCACCCGGCTCAGCGCGTAGAGCTGGTGTCCGAGCACGGCGTCGCGCACCCGCAGCGGGGTCGCCAGCATCGCGTGGAACTGGCGCGTCCAGCGGATCGCCCCCATCACCGGGTAGCTCGACTCGAACGCGGCGACGAGCATCACCGTCGAGGCGAGGATCCCGGGGGCGACGTAGTCGAGGTACGGCACGCCGACACCGCCGCCCCGATCCACGAGCTTGCCGAGCCCGAGCCCGAGCGCGCTCAGGTAGAGGACCGGGTTGAGCGCCGTCGTGACGACGCTGCCGCGCCACACTCGACGGTACGCGACGAGCCAGTACTCGTAGGCGCGCAGGGCGTAGGGCATCAGTCGACGAGCGTCCGGCCGGTGAGCCGCAGGAACACGTCCTCGAGCGTCGAGCGCCGGACGAGCACGCTCTGCGGCCGCAGCCGCTCGTGCACGAGCGGAACGAGCGCGTCGCCGTCATCGGCGTAGAGGAGCACCCGATCGGGGAGCGCCTCCACGCGCGCCACGCGCCCGTCGAAGAGGGCGAGATCGACCCGCGGCGAGGGGCCCGCGAACCGCAACTCGACCACCTCCCGCGTCGACAGCCGGCGGATCAGCTCGGCGGGCGACCCCTCCTCGGCGATGCGACCGCGGTCCATGATCACGAGCCGGTCGCAGAGCTGCTCCGCCTCGTCCATGTAGTGCGTGGTCAGGACGAGCGTCACCCCCTGCTGCTTGAGCCGGAAGAGCCGATCCCAGAGCGCGTGCCGCGCCTGCGGGTCGAGACCCGTCGTCGGCTCGTCGAGCAGGAGCAGCTCGGGGTCGTTCACGAGCGCCCGCGCGATCGTGAGGCGGCGCTTCATACCCCCGGAGAGCGGCTCGACGCGATCGTTCGCGCGCTCGGAGAGCTGGACGAACTCGAGCAGGCGGTCGGCGCGGCCGCGCAGCTCGCGGCGCGACAGCCCGAAGTAGCGGCCGTAGATGACGATGTTCTCGCGCACGGTCAGCTCGGTGTCGAGCGTGTCCTGCTGCGGAACGACGCCCAGGCGGGCGCGGATGCGCGGCCCGTCGCGGGCGGGGTCGAGGCCGAGGATCCGCAATGTGCCGCCGCTCACCGGCGAGACGCAGCCGATCATGCGCATCGTCGAGCTCTTGCCGGCGCCGTTCGGGCCCAGGAAGCCGAACGCCTCGCCCCGCTGGACATCGAAGTCGATCCCGTCGACGGCCGTGAGCGCGCCGAAGCGCTTCACGAGCCCGCGGGCGCAGACGAGCGGCCCCTCCGCACGCATCGTCCAGACCCTAGCGCCGCTTCCGCTAGAGCTTCGCCGCAGCCCGCTCGAGCGCTTCGACGAGCTCCTCGAGCTCGTGCTCGTCGGCGAAGACGAGCTCGACCCGCCCGGCCGTCACCTTCGCGTGGAAGCCGGTGAGCGTCGCGAGGGCCGTGCGCACGCGCTCGGCGAGCGCCGGATCGACCGGGACGGAGCGAACGCGCGGACGCTGTCGCGCCCCCGCCCACTTCGCCCGCTGCTCGGCGGCGCGCACGGAGAGGCCCTTGCGGACGATCTCGCGGGCGAGCCGGCGGCGCTCCTCGTGGTCGGGAACGGCGAGCACGGCGCGCGCATGGCCCTCGCTGAGCTGGCCGCGCTCGACCATGCCGAGCACGTCGTCGGGGAGCTCGAGCAGGCGGATCCGGTTCGAGACCGACGGCTTCGAGCGACCGACCCGCTCCGCCACCTCGCCGAGCGAGAGCCCGAACTCGTCGATCAGGACGGCGTAGGCGCGCGCCTCCTCGATCGGGGTGAGCTGCTCGCGCGCGACGTTCTCGACGAGCCCGAGCAGGAGCGTGTCCCGGTCGTCCGTCTCCCGGACGACGGCCGGCACCGTCTCCCGTCCGGCCTCGCGCGCCGCCCGCCAGCGCCGCTCGCCGGCGACGATCTCGTAGCCGCCAGCGGCGCGCGGGCGGACGAGCAACGGCTGGATCACGCCCTGGCGACGCACCGACTCGGCGAGCCCCGACGCCGCTTCGGCCTCGAACCGACGCCGCGGCTGGCGCGGGTTCGGATGGATCGCGTCCACGGGCAGCTCGAGCAGCTCGCTCGGCGACGGGTCGAGGCCGCCCATCAAGAGCTCGAGACCGCGGCCGAGCCCCCGCCGGGCGCTCCCGGGATCAGGCGCGCTCGACAAGCTCCATCGCCACCCTCCAGTACGCGTCGGCGCCCGCCGAGCGGCGGTCGTAGGCGATCGCCGGCAGGCCGTAGCTCGGCGCCTCCGCCAGGCGCACCGAGCGCGGCACGGACGTCTTGAAGACGAGCGAGCCGAAGTGGCGGCGCACCTCGGCCTCCACATCGGCGGCGAGCCGCGTACGACCGTCCACCATCGTCAGCAGCACGCCGCCGATGCCGAGACGCGGGTTGAGACGGCGACGGATCAGCTCGATCGACTGCATCAGCTGCGTCAACCCCTCGAGGGCGTAGTACTCGGCCTGCACCGGCACGATCACGCGGTCGGCGGCGGCGAGCGCGTTCACGGTCAGCGGGCCGAGCGAGGGCGGGCAGTCGAGGAAGACGAAGCCGTACGGGTCGGCGCCGGCGGCGAGCGCCTGCGCGAGATAGCGCTCGCCGTCGGGGCGACGCGCCAGCTCGACGACCGCGCCGGCGAGATCGGGCTTGGCCGGCACGAGATCGAGGTTCGCGAACGCGGTGTGCTCGACGAGCTCCGCGAGCGGCGCCCCGTCCAGCAGGTCGTAGCTCGAGGTGCCGTTCGCGCGCATCCCCAGGCCGGAAGTGGCGTTCGCCTGCGGGTCGAGGTCGACGACGAGCGCGCGCTCGCCCGCCTCCGCGAGGCAGGCGGCGAGGTTGACGGCGGTGGTGGTCTTGCCGACGCCGCCCTTCTGGTTCGCGAGCGCGTAGATGCGAGCCACGTCGCCGGTCATTGTCGCGACCGTCCCGGACACCGCGGCGACCTACGCGAGCGGTCGCTTCCGGGCCACGCCGACGCGGCGGGGAAAGCCCGCAGGCGTGGGCGCCACTTTGGGCACGAGCACGAGGCCGTCGTGCTCCTCGGGCGGGCCGCCCCCGAGCAGCGCGGCCGCGCGCGCGAGCGCCCCCAGGTTCGCGCTCGGCCCGACCCAGAGGATCGCGGCGCCGCCCGTGCGGACGAGCGGCAGGCACCACTCCGCCGCCACCGGCGGCGGCGCGAGGGCCTTCGCGAGGGCGACGCCCCACGCCTCGAGCGGCTGCTCCTCGGCGCGCCCCCAGACGACGCGCGCGTTCGGCGGCGCGACGCGCTCGAGGAAGTCGCACTTGCGCCGCTCGGCCTCGAGCAGCGTCACCACCCGCTCGGGCAGCGCCGCCGCGAGCGGGATTCCAGGCGAGCCGCCGCCGGAGCCGACGTCGACGATCGGGCCCTCCAGCGCCTCGACGAGCGGGAGCGCTCGCAGCGCGTCCTCGAGCAGCGCAGCGCGAGCCCGCTCCAGGTCGCGGATCGCGGTCAGCCCGGGAGTCGCGACGAGGGCGCGGAGCCAGTCAGTCAGCGGGTAGGACGACGACGTGGCGATTCGGCTCCGTTCCCTCCGACGCCGTCGCGACGCCGTCGACGTCCTTCAGGCGCAGGTGCACGATCTTGCGCTCGACCGCGGTCATCGGCTCGAGCTCGACGCGCTCGCCCGTCTCGCGCACCTGGCGGGCGGTGCGCATCGCGAGCGCCTCGAGCGTCGCCCGCCGCCGCTCCCGGTACCCGGCGGCGTCCACGACGACCTCCTTGCGGTCGTCGCCGTAGGCGCGGTGAGCGATCGCGTTCAGCAGGAACTGGATCGCGTCGATCGTCTGCCCGTGGCGGCCGATCAGGAGCGCTACGTCGGCGCCGGAGCACGTGACTGTGATCGCCTCGTCGTCCTCGCGCACCTCGAGGCGCGCGTCGACCCCGAGCGCGGCGACGATCCGCGCGACGAGACCTCGCGCGTCGGCCGCCTGCGCGCTCTCCTCCGCCGTCGCCGCCGCGAGCGCCTCCGTCGGCACCGCCGCGAGCACGCGCGCCGGCGTGTACCCGACGCCCAGCAGGCCTCGCTCTCCCTCGGCGAGCACCTCGAAGCGAACGGCGGAGCGGTCGAGCCCCGGGTAGCGCTGCTCGAGCTCGCGCAGCGCGGCCCACTTGGCCTCGCCGACGGTGTCGCCCGTCGCCTCGACCATGAGCTCGTCGCTCATCGCCGGCCGGCGCGCTTCTTGCGCCGCACGCGGCGCGGCGGCGGGGGCGTCGCCTGCCGCTGCTGGCGCGCCCGCTCCGCCGCCTCGGCGGACTCGTCGCGGCGCTCCGCGGGCGGCGTGCGCGACGTCCGCCGCTGCGGCATCGCCGGCGCCGTCTTCGGGATGAGCTGGCGGGTGATCAAGCCTTGCCCGACCGTCCACAGGTTCGTCGTCACCCAGTAGAGGACGAGCCCGGCCGGGAAGCGCGCGATCACGAACACGAAGACGAGCGGCATCACCATGAACAGCGCGCGCTGCATCTTGTCCACGGTCGCCGACATGTAGAGCGCCGACGCCATCTGGCTGCCGACGTAGACGACGAGCAGCACGAAACCGCCCCAGTGGCTCGTCGTGCGGTCGGCGATCGAGGGGATGAAGTGGAGGAAGGAGAGGTCGCCCAGGTAACTGCCCGGCTTCTCCGCCTCGTGCGCGAAGTTCCGCAGCACGTAGTAGAGGGCGATGAAGACCGGGAACTGGAGCAGCATCGGCAGGCACGACGCCGCCGGGTTGATGTTGTTCTCCCGGTAGAAGCGCATGAGCTCCTCGTTCTGGCGCTGCTTGTCGTGCTTGTACTTCCGCTGGATCTCCTTCATCTGCGGCGCGAAGCGCTGCAGGTTCTGCATCGAGTGGATCTGGCGGACGGTCAGCGGGACGAGGATCATCCGCACGATCACGGTCAAAGCGACGATCGACCACGCCCACGGCAGGCCGATCGTCGTGTGCAGCCAGTCGAGGACGCTCCTCAGCGCGTGCTCGAGCGGCGAGAGCGGCGAGGCGAGGACGAGGGCCAGCGGGCTCATCGAACCGGGTCGTAGCCTCCGCGGCTCCACGGGTTGCAGCGCAGCAGCCGCCAGCCGGCCATCGCGCCGCCTCGCAGCAGCCCGTACCGGCGCAGCGCCTGCACCGCGTACTCCGAGCAGGAGGGGTGGTACTTGCAGGTCGTCGGGAAGAGCGCGCCCAGCGTCAAGCGATACAGCCATACGAGCCCGACGCCGAGGTACCCCGGGAGACGGAGCACCGCGTTCACGCCGTCACCTTCGCCCGGCCGAGGACCTCGTCGACCCGCTCCGCGAGCCACCCGAACCCGTTCGCCTCCACCGCCTCGGGCAAACCCGAACGAACGATCAGGACGTAGTCGTGCCCGGGCGCGACGCGCTCGAGCCGCTCGCGCCACAGCTCCCGCAGCTGCCGCTTGATCCGGTTCCGGGCGACCGCGCTCCCGACCGAGCGCGGCACGGACAAGCCGAAGCGCGGCTGCGCCGGCTCGTCCTGCGGGAACCAGTAGAGGACGAGGTAGCGCGACGACACCGAGCGTCCCTGGCGGTAGACGGCGTCGAAGTCCCGCGAGCGGGACAGGCGATTCGCGCGCTTCACGGCTCCAGCTTAGTGCCGAGCTACGCGGAGAGACGCGCGCGGCCCTTGGCGCGGCGACGCTTCAGGATCGCCCGTCCGGCGCGGGTGGCCATGCGGGCCCGGAAGCCGTGCTTGCGCTTGCGGCGGCGGACGTTCGGCTGGTAGGTGCGCTTCACGAGTCCTCGGGAGAGGTCGACTCCGAAAGGAAACCCCGCCGCTGCGGCGAGGCGAGCGGCCAGTATAGACGACGGCCGTCCACGGGTTTGTCCACAAGCCCGCGCCCCGCAGCGATGCGCCGCAGGGGAGTTTCCCCCATCGCTTTCCACAGCTGTGGAGGAATCTGGCCGCGAAGAAAATACCTGCAAATTGGCCACTTTTGAGCTTTGGGAGGCCGCTGTTATGCTGGCCGCCCGAGTTCACGAGGGAGGAGCGAGGAGCCGAGTGGAGGACCAGATCGAGCTGACCGCGGAGCGCCTGTGGAGCGAGGTCTCGGGTCGGCTCAGGAGCTCGCTCAACGCGACGACGTACAGCACGTGGTTCGGCGGGGTGTCCGCGCTCGAGCTCGACGGCGACACCCTCGTCCTCGCCGTCCCCAACGAGTTCACGCGCGACTGGATCGAAGGCCACTTCCGCGGCCTGATCGGCGCGGCGATCCGCGACGTCCTCGGCCACGAGCGCCCGCTTGAGCTGCGCGTCGTCGAGCCGCAGCCGGCCGAGCAGAGCGTCGCACGCGCGAGCGAGCCGGCCACGGCGAGCGGTCGACCCGTCGTCCGCATCCCCTCACGGCCCGAGAGCGGCGGCTTCAACGCGAAGTACACGTTCGACTCCTTCGTGATCGGCTCGTCGAACCGCTTCGCCCACGCGGCCGCGCTCGCCGTCGCCGAGGCGCCCGCGCAGGCCTACAACCCGCTCTTCATCTACGGCGGCACGGGTCTCGGCAAGACGCACCTGCTGCAGGCGATCGGGCAGTACGTCAGCGAGCACTCCTCCGAGCTCTCGGTGCGCTACGTGACGAGCGAGACGTTCATGAACGACTTCATCAACTCGCTCCGCGACAAGCGCATCGAGGGCTTCAAGCAGCGCTACCGCACCTACGACGTACTGCTGATCGACGACGTCCAGTTCTTCGAGCACAAGGAGCGGATCCAGGAAGAGTTCTTCCACACGTTCAACTCGCTCTACGAGGCGGGCTCGCAGATCGTCATGTCGAGCGACCGCCCGCCGCGCGACATCGCCACCCTCGAGGAGCGGCTGCGCAGCCGTTTCGAGTGGGGTCTGATCACCGACATCCAGCCGCCCGACCTCGAGACGCGCATCGCGATCCTGCGCAAGAAGGTGAAGCTCGAGGGCATCCACGTCCACGACGAGCAGGTGCTGACCTTCATCGCCAGCCGCGTCTCGACGAACATCCGCGAGCTGGAAGGAGCGCTCACTCGCGTCGTCGCCTTCTCGTCGCTCACCGGCCGGCCGATGTCCGTCGAGCTCGCGCAGAACGTCTTGAAGGACGTCTTCCCGCAGGGCGAGGCGGCCGAGGTGTCGATCCGCCGCATCCAGGATCTCGTCGCCGAGCGCTTCAACCTCACGCTCGAGGAGCTCTGCGGCGACAAGCGCTCCCAGAACATCGTCTACCCGCGCCAGGTGGCGATGTACCTCTCGCGCGAGCTGACGGACTCGTCGCTACCCAAGATCGGCAAGGAGTTCGGCGGCCGCGACCACACCACGGTGATCCACGCCACCTCGAAGATCGCGCGCCTGATCCGTGAGGACAGGTCTGTGTACAACCTCGTGCAGGAGCTCACCGCACGTGTGAAACAGGTCCGCTGAGCTCGTGGACCTGTTGGAAATCGCGTACGCTCCACAGGACCCATCCCCCGCGACTCCGGCTCAACCACGCGGCGGCGCGCCGTCTTCCCCGTCGTCCACACTCCCTACGACTCCTACGAGGTTCTTTCCTAGATGATCGAGACAGACATCGTGGTGGGGGCAGAGCTGAGGATCACCTGCTCGAAGGACGACCTCGCCCAGGGGCTGAGCGTGGTTGCCCGCGCGGTCTCGACGCGCACCTCCGTACAGATCCTGTCGGGCATCCTGCTCGATGCGCGCGGCGACGAGGTGCGGCTCGCCGCGACCGACATGGAGCTCTCGCTGCGCACCTCGCTGCCGGCGCGCGTGGAGAGCGAGGGAGCGGTCGTCCTGCCGGGGCGCACGCTCGTGGACGTGGCGCGCCTCCTCCCCGCCGAGGAGGTGACGATCGAGCATCGCCCGAGCGAGTCGGTCGTCCACATCGCTTCGGGCAGTGCGAGCTACACCCTGCACACGTACAACCCAGAGGACTTCCCGCGCCTGCCGGACGTGAGCGCGGTGCAGACGTTCGCGGTAGACCGGGAGGCGCTGCTGGAGACGATCGGCCGCGTTGCCCGCGCCGCCTCCAAGGACGAGTCGCGGCCCGTGCTCACCGGCATCCTCGTGCAGTTCGCCGGCGAGACGCTCGTGATGGCGGCCACCGACTCGTACCGCCTCGCCGTGAAGGAGACGAGCCTCGGGAGCGCGGCGCCCGAGCTGGAGGCGATCGTCCCCAGCCGCGCGCTGCAGGAGCTGTCGCGGATAGCGACCCAGGGCGAGGAGGTCGCAGTGGGCGTGCACGACAACCAGGTCGCGTTCGCCGCCGCCGGCACGTGGCTGACGACCCGCCGCATCGACGGCCAGTTCCCGAACTACCGGCAGCTTCTGCCCGAGTCGTTCGAGCACGAGCTGACGCTCCCGCGCGGCGACCTGCTCGACGTCGTGCGCAGGGCGGCGGTCATGATCCAACGGGCGACGCCGCTCCAGCTCCGCTTCGCGGAGGGGGAGCTGACGGTCGTCGCGCGCACGCACGAGGTCGGCGAGTCGAGGGAGTCGATGCCGGTCGCGTTCACCGGCGAGCCGCTCGAGATCGGCTTCAACGCGGACTTCCTTCGCGACGGCCTCGAGTCGGTGGACGGCGACGAGGTGCGGGTGAAGCTGATCAGCCCGCTCCGACCGGCGGTGCTCCAAGGCGAGGGCGACGACTTCACGTACCTCGTGATGCCGATTCGTCTTCCCGGCTAGGATCGCCCGTCGCTGGTCGTCGAGACGGTCTCGCTCCGCAGCTTCCGGTCGTACGAGCGGCTCGAGCTCGAGCTCGAGCCGGGGCTCGTGCTCGCCGTCGGGCCGAACGGCGTCGGCAAGACGAACCTGCTCGAGGCGCTGCACGTCGCCACGCAGGGGTTCTCGCCGCGGACGCGCGCGGACGCGCAGCTCGTCCGCTTCGGCGATCGTGCCGCCCGCGTCGCCGTGCGCGGCCG
>JADGHP010000238.1 GCA_019683855.1 Thermoleophilia bacterium | reverse complement strand
CGCGAAGACGGCGAGCGCAATCGCGTTCCAGCCGGCGCGGCGGAGCCGCTTGCGCCGCCGCCTCGCCCGCACAGCGCCGGCCGCGGCGCTCACGTTGCCCTACCTTTCTGTGCGTGTCCGACGCTCTTGTTAGTTCGAGCGGGATGCGCTGGCGGGGCGGGGATGGTTTTCATGCTTGCTGCCCTCGATGGCTCAGGTGGCACGACCCCTCGCTCCGCCGTCTTCTTCTGACCGCTGATTGGGCTCTGCGATCGATCGCTTTGTAGGGCGAAGACGGCGGGAGGAGACTGCGCGTGGTTCCCAGCGACGGAAGGAGCGAGATGCAGATCTCGGTTGGGATCGACGTGGCGAAGGAGTTCCACTGGGCCACGGCCGTCGACGAGCGTGGTGGCGAGCTGCTCAGCCGCCGGGTCGACAACGAACCGGCGGCGATTCAGACGCTGATCGACGAGCTCGAGCGACTGCAGGCCGAGCACGGTCGGGTCAGGGTCGGCATCGATGTCGTCGGCGGGATCGCCTCCCTGCTGACCGCGATGCTCGCCGATGCCGGTGTGCGGCTCGTGCACGTTCCAGGGTTGGCGGTCAACCGCGCCCGGCAGGGCACGACCGGCGGCGAGCACAAGAGCGACCCCCGCGACGCGCGGGTGATCGCCGACCAAGTGCGCACCCGCATCGACCTGCGCTCGATCGAGACCGCGGGCGAGGTCGACGTCGAGCTGCGGCTGCTGGTCGGCCGCCGGCGCGAGCTCGTCACCGACCAGACACGCCGGATCGGCCGGCTGCGCGACCTGCTCGCCTCGATCCACCCCGGCCTGGAGCGGATCGTCGAGCCGACCCAGAAGGCGAGTCTCGTGCTCCTGGGCCGCTACGTGACGCCAGCGGAGATCCGTCGCGCGGGCAAGACCAGGCTCGTCAAGCACCTCCTCAAGGCTGGCCGGTTGCCGCGGCCGCAAGTCGAGCGGCTCACCGAGCAGGCACTCGCCGCCGCCAAGGCGCAGCAGATCGCGCTCCCCGGCGAACGGCTCGCAGCCGAGCTCGTCCGTGAGCTCGCCGCCGAAGCGCTCGCCGTCCGCGAGCGGCTCGCCCGCCTCGACCGTCAGATCGAGGAGGCGCTCGCCCGCCACCCTGACGCCGCCCTCATCCGCAGCCTGCCGGGGATGGGGGCGACACTCACGGCCGAGTTCATCGCCGAGGCAGGCGGCATCGGCCGCTTCCCGACACCCGACCGGCTCGCCGCCGCGGCCGGCCTGGCGCCGATCCTCAAACAGTCCGGCAAGGTCCGCTACCTGCGACGCGCCAACGGCGGCAACAAAGCCTTGAAGCGCGTGCTCTACCAATCCGCCTTCTGCTCGCTCAGCCATCCCGCCAGCCGCGCCTTCTACACGCGCAAACGACGCGAAGGCAAGCGCCACCACCAGGCCGTGATCGCGCTCGCGCGCCGCCGAGTCGACGTCCTCCACGCCATCCTCCGCACCCGTGAGCCATACCGAGCCGACCACGCCAAAGCCGCTTGACAAACGCATTAGGCTGCCTCCTCCCCCATCCGCGCCATGCGCCGCACGTAGACGACGCTGAGAGCGGCGACGATCAGCAGCATGAGGATCGCGATCGCGGCGCCCCGCCCGTAGTCGCCGCGGAAGTAGCCCTCCTCGAACAGGTAGATGCCCATCAGGTAGTTGCCGGGCGTGATCTTCGACTGCCCGATGAGCAGGTAGGGCTGGGTGAACACGCCGAAATCCCAGATGATCGAGAGGCTCGTCAGGATCAGGAGCACCGGCCGCAGCACGGGCACGGTCACGTCGCGGAAGACGCGCAGCGGCCCGGCGCCGTCGATCTGGGCCGCCTCGACGAGCTCGTGCGGCACCTGCGCCAGCGCCGCGTACACGGTGATCGCGACGAACGGGAGCGCGCCCCACACGATGAGGGTGGTGACGAGCGCGAGCTGCGAGAACGTCGTCGCGTACCAGTCGTGCTGGAAGAAGTCGCCGACGCCGAGGCTCGTGAGCACGTAGTTGACGACCCCGTTCTGGAAGTTCGTCATCCAGTACCAGACCTGCACGGCCACGACGACCGGCATCGACCAGACGAGCACGAGGCCGGCGGTCAGGACGACGCGAGCCCAGGCGCTGACGCGCACGAGCAGCAGCGCGAGCAGCGTCCCGAGCACCATCGTCAGCCCGACGTTGGCGGCGGTGAAGACGACCGTGCGCAGGAGCGTGTGCCAGAAGACGCCGTCGCGCAGGACGGACGAGTAGTTGGCGGTGCCGACCCAGCTGCCGGAGTGCCGGATCAGCTCGAACAGGCCGTAGCGCTGGAACGAGAGCCGGACGAGGTCGACGAGCGGGTAGCCGAGGATCCCGCCGATCGCGGCTGCGACCGGGAGGAGGAGCAGGTAGGGCGTCGCGCCGCGCGCGGCGCGAGCCCGCAAGACGGATCGCCGGGGCCCCGGCCGGGCCCCGGCGCTCGCCGCGGCGGGCGGGGGCCGGCGGCCGCGCCGGGGGGGGCCCGGCGG
>JADGHP010000024.1 GCA_019683855.1 Thermoleophilia bacterium | reverse complement strand
GGCGGCGACGAAGTCCGGCGCGAGCGGAATCACGCCGCCCTCGCCTAGCACCGGCTCGAGCAGCACGAGCCCGACGTCGTCGCCGGCGGCGGCGCGCAGCGAGTCGGGGTCGTTCGGCCGCGCGAAACGGACGCCGGGAAGCAGCGGCTCGAACGCAACCCGCTTCGCGGGCTGGCCGGTCGCGGCGAGGGCGCCGGTCGTCCGGCCGTGGAACCCCCGCTCGAGCGCGATCACGCCCGGCTTCCCGGTCGCTTTGCGCGCGTACTTGAGCGCCGCCTCGTTCGCCTCCGCGCCGGAGTTGCAGAAGAACGCCTGCGCGCCAGGGCCGCCGGCGGCAGTCCGGCCGGCGGCGCCGGCGAACCGCTGGGAGAGCCTCGTCGCGAGCGCCCGCACGGGCTCGGTTCCGAACAGGTTGGACGCGTGCCACAGGCGGTCGAGCTGCGCGTGCGCCGCCGCGAGCGGGGCCGGGTGGCGGTGTCCGAGCCCGACGACCGCGATCCCGGCGGCGAAGTCGAGGTAGCGGCGGCCGTCCGAGTCGACGAGCCAGACGCCGTCGCCCTCGACGAACGTGACCGGCGCCGGCGGGTACACGGGGAGGAGCGCGCTCTCGAGGACGGTGCTCACGCGACCACCGCCGTCGCGCCGATCTCGGCCGCCAGGCCGTGCTTGGCCGCGCGGGCGGCCGCGAGCAGCTTGGGGACGATGCCGCCGTCGAAGACGCCCGCGCCGACGAGCTCCTCCGCCCGCCGGGCGCGGATCGCCCGCAGGAGCCAGCCGTCGTGGAAGACGCCGGGCACGTCGGTGAGGAAGAGGAGCCGCTCCGCGCCGAGCCCGACGGCAAGGGCGGCGGCGGCCTCGTCCGCGTTCACGTTCAGCGGCCCTCCGACGCCGCTCGATGCAGCCATCGCGAGCGGGGTGACGACCGGGACGAGCTCCGCCGCGAGCGCCTCCACCACGGCGGCGGGAGCGGACGGCACGGCGGTGCCGACGAGCCCGAGTTGCGGCACCGGCTCCGCGCGCAACCCGATCGCCTCGCCGTGGAGGGGGACGGCGCGCTCGCCGAGCGCCGCGCACACGGCCGCGTTCACCTCGGCGAGGCTCTCGCGCACCACCTCGAGCGCCTCGGGCGTCGTCACGCGGCGGCCGCCGACGAAGCGCACCTCGAGGCCGCGCCGGGTCATCTCCTCGGAGATCTGCGGCCCGGCGCCGTGCACGACGCAGACGCGAGCGCCCGCGGCGCGCAGCTCGGCCACCGCCTCGGCGACGCCGTCGGTGGAGGCGCCGCCGACCTTGAGCACGACGACGCTCACGTCCGGTACTCCGCGTTGATGCGCACGTAGTCGGAGGAGAGATCGGTGGTGAGGTAGGTCGCGGCCCCGTCGCCGAGCGCGAGGTCGAGCTCGATCGCGCAGTGGCCGTTCGCGAGCTCCGGCTCGTCGCCGGTGGGCCGGCCGGAGACGAGCACCGGCACCTCGTCGATGACGATCGTCAGCCGGTCGGGGTCGAGCTGCGCGTAGCCGCCGTCGACCCGCGCGGAGCCGGCGGCTGCGGCGATCCGGCCCCAGTTGGCGTCCCGGCCGTGCAGCGCGGTCTTGACGAGCGGGGAGGTGGCGATGCGCTCGGCGATCGCCCTCGCCTCCGCCTCGCTCGCCGCGCCGCGCACCGCGATCTCGGCGAGCACGGTGGCGCCCTCGCCGTCGGCGACGATCTGTCGCGCCAGCTCGCGGCAGACCGTGCGCAGGCAGAGGGCGAGCTCCTCGTCGCTCGCCGGCGTCCGCTCGATCCCGCTCGCGCCGTTGGCGAGCAGCAGAACGGTGTCGTTCGTCGAGCACTCGCCGTCGACGGAGATGGAGTTGAAGCTCGCCTCCACCGCCGGCCGCAGGAACTCGATCGCCTCACCCGGCTCAAGCGGGTAGTCGGTCGTGATGACCGCGAGCATCGTCGCGAGGTTGGGGTGGATCATCCCCGAGCCCTTGGCCATGCCCCCGACGACGAACCCGGAGCCGCGCGCGAGCGCCTCCTTCGGTCGCGTGTCGGTCGTCATGATCGCCTCCGCCGCGGGCGCGCCGCCGGTCGGGGCGAGCTGGAGCGCCGCGGTGCGCACGCCGGCGAGCACCTTGTCGAGCGGCAACGGGGCGCCGATCACGCCCGTCGAGAGGACGAGCACCTGCTCGGTGCGCAGCCCGAGCAGCCAGGCGGCCTCGGCGGCGGTGGTGCGCGCCGCGATCACGCCCTGCTCGCCGGTGGCGGCGTTCGCCACCCCGGAGTTGGCGACGACCGCCTGAGGCTGCGCCACCGCGAGGTGCTCGCGCGAGACGACGACCGGCGCCGCCTGGACGCGGTTCACGGTGAACATCCCTGCCCCGGTCGCGGGGACGAGCGAGCGGACGAGCGCGAGGTCGCGCCGCTTCTTGCGGATGCCGCAATGGACGCCGGCGGCGACGAACCCCTTGGCCGCGGTGACGCTCACGCTGCCCCCCGTCGCATCAGACGAGCACCCCTGTGAGCCGCAGCCCGGCGGTCTCCTCGAGGCCGAGCGCGAGGTTCGCGTTCTGGAGCGCCTGCCCGGCGGCGCCCTTGCCGAGGTTGTCGAGCGCGCAGACGACGACGGCGCGACCGGTGGCGCGATCCTCGAACACGCCGATCTCGGCGCAGTCGGTGTGCTGGACGCGCGCCAACTCGGGCACCACGCCGTCGGGGAGGACGCGCACGACCGCGCTCCCCGCGTACGCCTCCTCGAGCAGCGCGCGCACGTCGCCGCGCGGCGTCACGTAGCAGGTAGCGAGCAGGCCGCGCCGCACGGGCAGCAGGTGCGGGACGAAGCAGACGGGGAAGCCGAGCGCCTGCGCGATCTCCGGCGCGTGCTGGTGGCGACCGACGCGGTAGGGCGAGAGGTTCTCGAGCACGAAGCCCGCGTGCGAGCTCGGCTTCAGCTCGCGGCCGGCGCCGGAGACGCCGGACTTCGCGTCGACGACGACGCCCTCGGGGTCGATCGCGCCGGCGAGCGGCGCGAGCGCGAGCAGGGCTGCCGTCGCGTAGCAGCCGGGATTGGCGACGAGCGGGCCCGCCGGCGGGAAGAGCTCCGGGAGCGCGTAGCACCAGTCGCGAAGCGCGTCGGGCCGCGGGTGCTCGAAGCCGTACCACGCGGCGTAGAGCTCCGCGTCGTGAAGCCGGTGCGCGCCCGAGAGATCGACGACGACGGTGTCCGCGGGCGGCTCGAGCAGCGCGGCCCGCTCGTGTCCGAGGCAGGCGAAGACGACCTCGGCGCCGGCGGCGAGCGCCTCCTCGTTCGTCACGAACGAGGGCAGCGAGCCGTCGAGGCGGATGTCGAGCGCGGACGCGGGCGCGCCCGCGAGGGAATCGGAGCCGAGCGCGACCACCTCCAGCCCCGGGTGCCGGAGCACGCGGTCGAGCACCTCCTGTCCGGAGTAGCCGGACGCGCCGAGGATCGCCGTCGTCGCCACCTCCGCATATTACGCACCCGACCGCATATTACGCAAGCGCGGCGCCTGCTCACCGTTCCTTACACGGTCTCGAGACCGACGTAGTTCTCGGCCAGCGCGGTCGCCTGGGCCTGCGAGGTCGTCACGTAGCGGAGCTGCGAGCGCTGCAGCTGGAGGTCGAACGGGTCCGCGTTCGGTGGCAGGTGGAGCATCGTCGTCATCCACCAGGAGAAGTGCTCACAGCGCCAGATGCGGCGCAGGCAGGCGTCCGAGTAGGCGTCGAGCAACGACTCGTCGCCGCGCTCGTAGAAGCGGACGAGCGCCTCGGCGAGCGTGCGCACGTCGTGGATGGCGAGGTTGAGCCCCTTGGCTCCCGTCGGCGGCACGATGTGCGCCGCGTCCCCGGCGAGGAACAGCCGCCCGTACCGCATCGGCTCGCAGACGTAGCTGCGCATCCCGGTGACGCCCTTCTCGAGGATCGGCCCCTCCTCCAGCGTCCAGCCCTCCACGCCCGTGCGGATGTGCAGCTCCTCCCAGATCCGCTCGTCCGGCCACTCGTCGAGGTTCTCGTCGGGCCGGCACTGGAGGTAGTAGCGCGAGAGCGTGGGCGAGCGCAGCGAGAGGAGCGCGAAGCCGCGCTCGTGGTGGGCGTAGACGAGCTCGTCGATCGAGGGCGCGACGGAGGCGAGGATGCCGAGCCAGCCGTACGGGTACTCGCGGCTGAACTCGCGCAGCACCCCGACCGGGATCGACGCGCGACACGAGCCGTGGAAGCCGTCGCAGCCGGCGACGACGTCGCACTCCAGCTCTTGTTCGACGCCCTCGTGCCGGAAGCGGATGCGCGGGCGAGCCGAGTCGAGATCGTGGACGCTCACCTCCTGCGCCTCGAACAGGAGCGGAAGCCCGCTCTGAAGCCGCGCCGCGATCAGGTCCTTGACCACCTCGGTCTGGCCGTAGATGACGATGCTGCGCCCGCCGGCGAGGTCGCTGAGCGGGATCCGGTGCCGCTCGCCGTCGAACTGGAGCGAGATGCCGTGGTGGACGAGGCCCTCTCGCTCCAGGCGCTCCCCGACGCCGGCCTCGCGCAACAGGTCGACCGCGCCCTGCTCGAGCACGCCGGCGCGGATCCGCGCCTCGCAGTACTCGCGGCTGCGCGCCTCGACGATCACCGACTCGATCCCGGCGAGCTCGAGCAGCCGCCCGAGCGTGAGCCCCGCGGGCCCCGCCCCGACGATGCCGACCTGGGTGCGCATCACTCGACCCCCTCCTCTCGCAGTACCTCCTGCGCGATCGCGAAGGCGCGGTTCGCCGCGGGGACGCCGCAGTAGACCGCCGCCTGCAGGAGCACCTCCGCGATCTCGTCTGCGCCGAGACCGTTGCGGAGCGCGGCGCGAACGTGCATCGCGAGCTCGTGATGGTGGTTGAGCGCGGTGAGCGCCGTGAGCGTGATCGCGCTCCGCATGCGCCGGTCGAGGCCCGGGCGCGACCAGATCTCGCCCCACGCGTAGCGGGTGACGAGATCCTGGAAGGCGGCGGTGAACGGCGTCGTCCCTTCCACCGCGGCGTCGACGTGCGCGTCGCCGAGCACCTCGCGCCGGACGCGCATCCCCTGCGCACGGCGGACGTCGTCGCTCACGCTCGGCTCCGGGCGACGAGATGGGCGAGCGCCGCGTCGGCGAGCTCGCGTGGCCGGTCGAGGTTGGCGAGGTGCGCGGCGCCGGGAATCACGACGAGCCGCGCGCCCGGGATCCTTTCGGCGAGCAGCTCCGCGGCCGCCACCGGCGTCGCCTCGTCCTCGCCGCCGGCGATCACGAGCGTCGGCGCGGCGAGCGCGGCGAGCTCGTCGCGGAAGTCCCACGCCGCGAGCGCTTCGCAGCAGCCCGCGTACCCCTCCCGAGAGGTCGAGAGCAGGCCCTCACGGAGCCGCGCGACGAGCTCGGGCCGCTCGCGCGCGGTCTGCGGCGTCAGCCACCTCGCGACGACCGCATCCGCGATCGCCTCGACCCCCCGTTCGCGCACGAGCGCGGCGCGCTCGGCGTAGGCCTCGGGGGCGGGCATGCGCGCCGCGGTGCAGGCGAGAACGAGGGCGTCGAGCCGCTCCGGGGCGTGCGCGCCGAGCCACATGCCGACCATGCCGCCGAGCGAGAGCCCGCACCACGAGACGCGCTCGAGCCCGAGGTCGTCGAGCAGCTCGAGCGCGTCGCGCGCGAGGTCCTCGATCGCGTAGCGCCCGGACGGGGCGGGCGAGGCGCCGTGGCCTCGGTGCTCGTAGCGCAGCACGCGGAAGGAGCGCGTGAACGCGTCGAGCTGCGGCTCCCACAGCTCGCGCGTCGTGCCGAGCGAGGCCGGCAAGACGAGCACCGGTGCGCCCGCGGGACCGTCGAGACGGTGCGCCGGGATCACCCTCCGGCCCCCAGCTCGCGCCGGTACCGCGCGAGCGCCCGGTCGACGAACGTCGCCGCCGAGCCGAGGTAGGTGTCGTGGTCGAGCGCCGCCTCCAGCTCCTCCACCGGCAGGTGAGGCGCGAGCTCGTCGCGCAGCGCGCCGCCGCCGGCGAGGGCGTCCGCGAGCACGGAGCGCGCCTCCGCGGCGCCGAGCCGCTCCGCGAGGAGGAGCGAGAGCCGCTCGGCGAGCACGACGCCGCCGCTCGCCTCGAGGTTCGCGCGCATCCGCCCGACGTCGACCACGAGCCCCTCCAGCGCCTCGCGCGTCGCGGCCACGGCGCCGCCGGCGGTCGCGAGTAGGCCCGAGAGCGCGCCCCACTCCGCGTGCCAGGCGCCGGCCGCGCGCTCGTGCTCCTGCGCGAGGCCGCCGAGCAGCATCGAGGCGTGGCCGGCCGCCTGGCGCGCGCAGGCGAGCGCCACCACCGAGCGCGCCGGGTTGCGCTTGTGCGGCATGGTCGAGGAGCCGCCCCCGGCGCCCTCCGCAACCTCGGCTATCTCTGACTGCGCCAGCAGGACGACGTCGAGCGCGACCTTCGCCGCGGCGCCGGCCGCGAGCTGGAGCGCCGCCGCGAGCTCGCCGACCCGGGAGCGGTTGACGTGCCACGGGAGCTCGGGCGCGGCGAGGTCGAGCTCGGCGGCGTAGAGGCGCAGCACCTCCGGGCCCGCCTCCCCGAGCGCGGCGAGTGTCCCCGCCGCGCCGCCGAGCTGGACGGCGAGCCGCTCCGCGCGCACCCGGGCGAGTCCGCTGCGCGCGTCGAGGATCCCGTCGAGCCAGACTGCGGCCTTGAGCCCGAACGTCGTCGGCACCGCCTGCTGGAGCAGCGTTCGGGCCACCATGATCGTGTCGCGGTGCGCCTCGGCGAGCGAGGCGCAGGCGCGCGCCGCCGCGTCCAGGTCGCCGAGGACGAGGTCGAGCGCGTTTCGCGCCACGAGCATCGCGGCGGTGTCGAGGATGTCCTGGCTCGTCGCGCCCCGGTGGACGTAGGCCGCAGCCTCCTCCCCGACCTGCGCCCGCAGCGCCCGCACGAGCGGCTCGACCGGGTTTCCGGCCGCGCGACCCTGCGCGCAGAGGTCGTCGAGGTCGTAGAGCTCCGGCTCGCAGCGCTCGGCGATCGCCGCCGCCGCGTGTGCCGGAATCGCCCCTGCGAGCGACGCCGCGTTCGCAAGCGCACGCTCCGCCTCGAGCATCGCCGCGAGCCACGCCGCGTCCGAGACGGCGTCGCGCAACTCCGGCGGGACGAAGATCGGCGCGAAGGTCGTCAATGGCCGAAGAAGACGGTGGCGCGCTCGCCCTGCATGCGGATATCGAACACGAGCCCGTCTCCCTCGGGCCGCGCGAGGAGGGTCTCGCGCTCCGCCGGCGAGAGCGCCGCGAGCAGGTCGTCATCGCCGTCGGGCGGGCGCAGGTAGACGCGGGTTCGCTGGTGGCGCAGCAGGCCGCGCGCGAACACGAGCGCCTCGAGGACGGCGCAGTCGCGCGGCACGCGGAAGCGGAAGCGGCCCTCGCCGTCGGTGCCGCAGCGGCCGAAGCGGCGCCCCTCCGCGTCCCAGAGCTCCACCATGCCGTCGTCGATCGGCTCGCCGCGGCCGTCGAGCAGGCGGCCCGAGAGCTCGATCCCGTCCGGGTCGAGGACGTTCTGCGGCCGGCGGGAGAGGCCGATCGCGTAGTAGGGCCCGACCGTCTGCGAGGGCGTGCGCGGCCGGCTCATCGCGTCTCCTCGAACACGGTCGTCCCGGGTCCGCCGCGCCCCAGCACGATGTCCCAGGTGTAGCCGAGGGCCCACTCGGGCTCGGTCGTCTCCGGGTCGAAGCGGGCGATCAGGAGCTCCCGCGCCTTGGGGTTGCGCACGGCGTGGAAGATGGGGTCGTGGGCGAGCAGCGGGTCGCCCGGGAAGTACATCTGGGTCACGAGCCGCTGCGTGAACAGGCGCCCGAAGAGCGAGAAGTGGATGTGGGCGGGCCGCCAGGCGTTGTCGTGGTTGCCCCACGGGTAGGCGCCCGGCTTGATCGTCGTGAAGCGGTAGCGGCCCTCGTCGTCGGTGAGGCAGCGGCCGGCGCCGGAGAAGTTCGGGTCGAGCGGCGCCGGGTGGCGGTCGACATCGTGCCGGTAGCGGCCGGCGGCGTTCGCCTGCCACACCTCCACGAGCGCGCCCCGCACGGGACGGCCGTCCTCGTCGAGGACGCGGCCGGAGACGATGATCCGCTCGCCGAGCGGCTCGCCCTCGTGCTGGCGGGTCAGGTCGTTGTCGGCGGGCTCGAGCGCGTCCTCGCCGAACACCGGTCCCGCGAGGTCGCGCAGCCTCTCCGGCAGCGGGACGAGCGGCCGCTTCGGCGCCCGCCATCGCGTCGAGCGGTAGCCGGGGTAGTCGACCTGCACCTCGTCGCCGTAGCTCTCGTCGTCGGGGAGGACGACCGGATCCTCGTCCCTCATCGCGCTCCTTTCGTTCGCAGCGCTCTCAGCGCCTCCAGCTCCGCCTGGGTCGGTGGCTCCGTCTCGCGCAGATCGCAGGCGATGCGCAGATCCCAGCCGGTCGCGGCGCGGACCTGCTCGACCGAGACGCCCGGATGCACCGCGACGAGGGTCAGCTCGCCGTCGACCGGCTCGAGCAGGCCGAGGTCGGTGACGACCACGCGGACGTTGTCGCCGAGGCTGGTGGTGAAGTCGAGCCGGGACACGAACGCGCGCGGCGAGTGGCGGAGCATGACGAAGACGTCCCGCACGCCGAGCGCGATCTCCGGCGCGCCGCCCCCGCCGGGGAGCCGCACCGCCGGCGCCTCGTAGGGGCCGATCACCGTCGAGTTGAGGTTGCCGTGCCGATCGATCTGCGCGGCGCCGAGGAAGCCGACGTCGATCCGCCCGCCCTGCAGCCAGTAGGCGAACATCTCCGGCACCGAGACGACCGCGTCCGCCGTCTCCGCCAGCTCGCCGTCGCCGATCGAGAGCGGCAGCATGGACGGCTTCGCGCCGATCGTCCCGCTCTCGTACACGAGCACGCAGCCGGGGGCGTGCGTCCGTCGCGCCAGGTTGGCGGCGAGGCTCGGCAGGCCGATGCCGACGAAGCAGACGGCGCCGTCGCGGAGCCGCCGCGCCGCCTCCACGGCCATCATCTCGTCCGCGGTGTAGCCGCCGTCGCGGCTCATACCGCGGCCGCCTCCGCGGCGAGGCTCGCGTGGTACTCGGCGACGTCGGCCGTGTCGAGGACGTGTCGCTGCATCCATGCTCGGAAGCGGTCGCGGTCGCGGCTGATGGCGTCCCAGGCCAGGTAGAAGTCGTTGTCCCGCTCGTAGAAGCCGTGCGCGTAGGAGGGGTGCGCCCCACCGGGAGCGAGGCACACCGCGTCGACCACCCACGCCGGCAGGACCACGCCGCCCGGCCGCGGCTCGAGCTCGTCGACGATCTCCTCGACGGTGACGATCGAGCGCGCCGAGGCCAGCACCGCCTCCTTCTGCACGCCCACGATCCCCCAGAGCTGGACGTTGCCGCGCCGATCCGCCTGCTGGGCATGCACGATCCCCACGTCGGGCCGATGCGCCGGCACCGCCGCGAGCTCCTCGCCGGTGAACGGGCACGCGATCCGCGCGACGCGCGTCCGCGCCGGCAGGTCGCCGCCGCGGTAGCCGCGCAGCACCCCGAACGGCAGATGCGCCGCGCCCGCCGCGTACGCCGCCGCCATCCCCGCGTGCGAGTGCTCCTCCAGCTCGAGCGGCGCCGGCCAGCCGTGCTCCACCGCGTCGCGCAGCCGATGCAGCGAGCCGACCCCGGGGTTGCCGCCCCACGAGAAGACGAGCTTGCGCGCGCAGCCCATCCCGATGAGCTGGTCGTAGACGACGTCGGGCGTCATCCGCACCAGCGTCAGGTCCCGCTTGCGCTGCCGCACGATCTCGTGGCCCGCGGCGTGCGGGATCAGGTGCGTGAAGCCCTCGAGCGCGACGACGTCCCCGTCGCGGACGAGCTCCCGCACCGCTTCGCTCAGCGGAACGATCGCCACTAGAACGGAAACGGGTGGCTGCCGCTCTGGACGGTGATCCAGCGCAGCTCGGTGAACTCGTCGATCACCGCCTGGCCGCCGAAGCGCCCGAAGCCGCTGTCCTTGACGCCGCCGAACGGCATCTGCGGCTCGTCGCCGACGGGCTGGTCGTTGACGTGGACGATCCCCGCGTCGAGCTGCTGGGCGAGCGCGAGACCCCGGTCGAGGTCGGTGGTGAGGATCCCGGAGCTGAGGCCGTAGCTCGTCGCGTTGGCGCGGGCGATCGCCTCTTCGGCGCTGTCCACCACCTCGACGGCGACGACGGGCCCGAACGTCTCGACCTGAGCGAGCTCGGCGTCGTCGGGCACGTCCGCGAGCAGCGTCGCTCGGTAGCAGGGCCCGACCGCCTCGCCGCCGGCGAGCACCCGCGCGCCTTTCGCGACGGCGTCCTCGACCCGCGCCTTGACGGTCGCGAGCGCATCCTCGTTGATCAACGGCCCGATGATCGTGTCGGGCTCCTTCGGGTTGCCCACCTTGAGCGTCCGGGTCTTGACAGCGAGCCGCTCGACGAACTCGTCGGCGATCGGCCGCTCGACGAGGATCCGTCGAGCCGACATGCAGATCTGCCCCTGGTGGAGGAAGGCGCCGAAGGTAGAGGCGTCGACCGCGTAGTCGAGGTCGGCGTCGGCGAGGACGATGAGCGGGTTGTATCCGCCGAGCTCGAGCACGATGCGCTTGAGATGGCGCCCGGCCGCCTCGGCGAGCCGGCGGCCGGTGTTGGTCGAGCCGGTGAAGTTGAGTCGCCGCACGGCTGCGTGGGCGACGAGCTCGTCGCCGATCGGCCCGGCCGCGCCGGGGGCGTGCGTGACGATGTTGAGAACGCCTGCGGGCAACCCGGCCTCGGTGAAGATCTCGCCCCAGATGAGGCCGCCAACGACGGGTGACCACTCGGACGGCTTGAGCACGACCGTGTTCCCGAGTGCGAGCGGTGCGGCAATCGCGCGCGCCGAGAGGATGAGGGCCGCGTTCCAGGGCGCGATCGCCCCGACGACCCCGACGGGCTTACGCAGCCCCAACGAGAACGCCCCCATGTCGGAAGGGATGACGGTGCCGATCGGCGCGTACGCGAGCGCCGCCGCCTGGCGGAGCAGGCCGGGCACGAAGCCCATCTGGAACATGCCGAAGCCGAAGCCGCAGCCCGTCTCGCGGGCGAGCAGGTCGACCACCTCGTCACGGCGCCGCTCGAGCGCGTCTGCAGCGTCGAGGAAGATCCGTTGCCGCTCGGCCGGAGGCGTCGCCGACCAGGCGGGGAACGCGCCCGCCGCAGCTTCGATCGCGCGGCGCGCGTCCTCGCCGCCGCCGGCAGCGACCGTCGCCACCACCTCGCTGGTGTAGGGGTCGTGATCCTCGAACGTCGAGCCGTCGGCGGCTCCGACCCATTCGCCGCCGATGAACTGCCGGTACTCCTGCGCCGCCGTCGCGGCCATCGCGATCTCCTCCCCTCTAGACCATCCGCAGCACGGGCTTCACCACTGCGCCGCTCTCGGCGTCGTGCGCCGCCCGGTCGATCTCGTCGAAGTCGTAGCTCGCCATGAAGCGCTCGACCGGGAACTCGCCCCGCCGCCACAGCTCGACGAGACGCGGCAGGAACTCCTGCGGCACGCTCTCCCCCTCGACGATGCCGCGCACCACACGGCCGCCGGTGAGGATCGTGTTGACGTCGAGCGAGACCTCGACGCCGAATGCGGGCGCGCCGACGACGCCGCAGACGCCGGTCGGGACGAGGCAGTCGACCGCCGCCCGCAGCGCCGCCGGCGAGCCCGTCGCCTCGAGCGAGGCGTCGGCGCCTCCGAGCGTGCGGATTGCCTCAACCGGGTCCTCACGCGACGCGTCGACGGCATGCGTGGCGCCCAGCTCGCGCGCCAGCTCGAGCCGGGACGGACGCACGTCGACTGCGACGACGCGCGCGCAGCCGGCGATCCGTGCGGCCAGCATCGCGGCGAGCCCGACGGCGCCCGCCCCGAACACCGCCACCGTCGCGCCTGGCTCCGGCCGCAGCACGTTGAGGATCGAGCCTGCGCCGGTCTGGATGCCACAGCCGAAGGGCGCCGCCACCTCGAGCGGGATCGCATCGTCGAGCTTCACGACGTTGCGCTCGCGCGCAACCGAGTGCGTGGCGAAGCTCGACTGGCCGAAAAAGTGGGCGTGCACCGGGTCGCCGTCCCGCGAGTAGGCGCTCGAGCCGTCTGCCGGGCGCGAGGCGCCGAAGTTGTGCTCGAAGAAGGAGTGGCAGTACGCGCCGAGTCCGCGCGCGCAGGTCGGGCAGGCTCCACACGAGTCGTAGCTCATCGCGACGCGGTCGCCCGGCGCCACCGCAGCCACCGCGGCGCCGACCGCTCGCACGACGCCCGCGCCCTCGTGCCCGAGCACCGCCGGCAAAGGCACGGGGTACCACTGGTCGCGGCAGATCAGGTCGGTGTGGCAGATGCCGGATGCGGCGACCTCGACGAGCACCTCGTCGTCGCGGAGCTCGCCCAGCTCCAGCTCCTGGAGCGCGAACGGCGCACCCTTGCTCTCCACGACCGCAGCCGTGATCCTCACCGCCCGCCTCCCGCGCCGCGCAGCCGGTAGCCGACCGGCAGCAGCCGCACGTTGAAGCGCTCTTGGAGCGACCCCCAGATCCCGCGCGGCATGAAGAGCGCTACGCCGATCGCGATCCCGCCGAGCAGGACGAGGTACCAGACGCCGAGCCGCGTCGAGGTGTACGTCTCGAGTAGGTAGAGGACGACCGCGCCGATGATCGGGCCCTCGAAGGTGCCGAGTCCGCCCACGAGCACCATGAAGATCATCTTGGCCGTCCAATTGACGCCGAAGATCGAGTCGGGGCCGAGCGGCAGGATCGAGAGCTGCCAGGCGAGGATCACAGCGCCTGCGGCTGTGCATCCGGCGCCTGCGAGCACGAACAGTACGCCCTTGCCGAGCAGGACGTGCACGCCGAGCGAGGCCGCGGCGTCCTCGTTGTCGCGGATCGCCTGGAGCGAGACGCCGAGGCGGCCGCGCAGGAGCGCGAACAGGATCGCGAGCAGCAGCGCGGCAGCCGCGAGCGCGAACCAGTACGTGTTCCGCAGCCGCTGCTCAGGGGTGTAGCGGAGGTTGAAGGCGAGCACGGCGGAGGTGCCGGTGCCGCCGCCGAGCGCCGCATCGAGCGAAACGAGAAGCGCGAACACCTCCGCCACGACCCACATCCCGATCGCGAACGCGCCGCCGCGCAGCCAGAGCACGATGGCCGCGAGCGGAATCGCGATCCCGCCCCCGATCAGCGTCGCGAGCAGCATCGCGAGGTACGGGTTGAGCGAGTGCTCGACCGAGAGGAACACGACGGCGTAGGCGCCGATACCGATGAACGCCTGCTGTCCGACGGAAACGAGGCCGCCGTAGCCGGCGAGGGCGTTCCACATGATCGCGAGGATGACGAGGAAGTAGAGCTGGATGAGGTTGTCGAGCATGCCCTGACCGAAGAGCATCGGCGCGAATGCGAGCAACGCCATCGCGGCCACGAGGAGTGCGGTGAACACCGCCGATACCGGGCTCCAGCGCTCGACGCGCAACGCGGCGCTGGGAGCGGCGACCGCCTGCTCGCTCACGGTGCCACTGCCTCCGTGGGCGCGTAGAAGGGGCGTGGGGGAGCCGGGAGGTTCCCCCACATGGGACAGAAGGAACCTCGTGGAGGAGACACGGTCTCCTCCACGGGAGCGAGGCGGAGCCGAGCCGCGATCACGCTTCCACCCTCCGCAGGACGCGCAGTCCGACCGACTGGCGGATCGCTCGGAACGTCAGAACGGCAAGGAAGACGAGGTGCCCGGCGAGGGCGAAGTACTGCACGTCGATTCGCGCCCCGACCGTCTGCGCGACGCCGAGCACGATCCCGCCGACGAGCGTGCCCCAGAGCGAGCCGATCCCGCCAATCACGACCGCCTCGAACGCGTAGATCAGCTGCGTCGGCCCGGTGCTCGGGTCGAAGTTCGAGCGCATCGCGTAGAAGACGCCGGCGAGCGCCGCAGTCGCGACCGCGATCGCCGCTGCTCGCCCGTAGACTGCTCGCGCGTTCACGCCAAGCAGCTCGACGGTGTCCGGGTCGGCGGCGGTCGCGCGCAGCTCGCGCCCGAGCTGCGTGTAGCGGAGGAGGAGCTGGAGCCCGCCGAGGACGACGATCGCGATCCCGAGCACGAGCACGTCGAACCACGGGATGGTGAGGCTGCCGGAGACGCGCCAGTTGGCAGTGCCGATGCCGCCAGCGCTGAGTCCGCGCACGTCGGGCGAGAAGAAGTACTGGAGCAGGTTCGCGATCGCGATCAGGAGCCCGAACGTCGTCAGGAGCGGCACCAGCTCCCCGGCACGCAGGCTCCGCTCGAGCATCGTCCGCTGGAGCAGGTAGCCGACAACGAGCGCCCCCGCCAGCACCGGCAGCAGCCCGAGATAGGTCGAGACGTGAACGTGCTCGACGACGAGGAAGGTCATGTAGGCACCGACGAGCGCGAGCGAGCCGTGCGCGAGGTTGATGATCCGCATCACCCCGAACATGAGCGAGAGCCCGGTCGCGAGCAGCGCGTAGAAGCCGCCGAGCAGGATCCCGTGGATGACGGCGTTCACCCAGCTCATCTCGCCCCCGCCTCGAGCCCGAAGTACGCCTCGGTCACCTGCTCGCGACTCAGCTCGCCGGCCCGCCCCTCGAGCACGAGCCGGCCTTCGAGCATGCAGACGACCCGCGAGGCGACGCCGAGCGCCCGGCCCAGATCCTGCTCGACGAGCACAATCGTCGTCCCGGTCTCGACGAGGGTCGCAAGCGAGCGGTAGACGCCCTCGACGGCGACGGGGGCCAGCCCGAGCGAGACCTCGTCGAGCAGCAGGAGCCGCGGGTTCGTCATCAGCGCCCGCCCGATCGCCGTCGCCTGCTGCTCGCCGCCGGAGAGGCTCGCCGCCCGCTTGCGCCGCAGCGGCTGGAGGAGAGGGAACGCCTCGAGCACCGCGTCCACGGTCCAGCAGCCGGGCCGACCCGCCGCCGCCGCGACACGCAGGTTCTCCTCCACGGTCAGCTCGGGGAAGAGCTTGCGTCCCTCGGGGACGAGCGCGATACCGATGCGCACGCGCCGGTGGGCAGGGACGTGCGTCACGTCCTCGCCGTCGAACACAATCCGCCCGCCGGCTGGTCGGTGTGCCCCGGCGATCGTGCGCAGGAGCGTCGTCTTGCCCGCGCCATTGGCGCCGACGAGCGCGAGGGTCTCTCCCTCGACGACAGTGAGCGACACCTCGCGCACGGCCTGGAGGAGGCCGTGGCGCGCGTCGATCCGCTCGACCGAGAGCAGTGTCCGACTCACGCGACCGCGCTCCCAAGGTAGGCGTCGACGACCTTCGCATCCCGCATCACCGTCGCCGGCTCGCCGTCGGCGATCACGCGGCCCTGGTCCATGCAGACGAGCCTCTCCACGACCTGGACGAGGACGTGGACGATGTGCTCGATCCAGACGATCGCGATGCCGCGCGCGCGCAGTTCCCAGATCGTCGCCACGAGCTCGTCGGCCTCCGCATCGGTCAGGCCGCCGCCGATCTCGTCAAGGAGGAGCACCTCAGGCCCGGTGGCGAGCGCACGCGCGAGCTCGAGCCGCTTGCGGTGCAGGAGCCCGAGGCTCTCCGCCCGCCGGTTCGCGAGGTCGGTGAGCGCGCACAGCTCGAGCGCCTCCATGCAGCGCTCGTACGCTCGCCGGCCGCGCAGTCGCCCGCCGCTCGAGGCGCCCACGAGCACGTTCTCGAAGACGGTCATGTTCCCGAACGGCCGCGGCACCTGGTGCGCCCGCCCGATGCCGAGCCGGCAGCGGGCCGCCGCTCCCGCCGAGGTGACGTCCGCACCGCGCAGCTCGACCCGTCCCGCGTCCGGACGGAGCGAGCCGGCGAGCACGTTCAGCAGCGTCGTCTTGCCCGCCCCGTTGGGGCCGACGATGCCCACCGCATCGTCCGCGCCCACGGCGAAGTCGACACCGTCGAGAACCACAAGCGCGCCGAAGGACTTGTGGACCCGGACGGCGGCGAGGACGTGCTCCATCGGCGACCCCGAGCCTCCTCGCCTAGTACGGCTTCAGATG
>JADGHP010000237.1 GCA_019683855.1 Thermoleophilia bacterium | reverse complement strand
CGGCGCCCGCGCACGAGCGGGACGAGCGGCACGAGCCAGATCAGGAACTGCGGCGAGAACACCTTCCCGAAGGCGACGAGCGCGGCCGTGGCCGCCGCGCATGCGGCGACGAGCGCCTCGGCGTCGGGTCGCCGTCTCGAGGCGAACGCTCCCCAGATCGCAACCACGCACAGCGCCTCGAGGGCGGACGACGCCGCTGCGACCGCGTCCGGGAGCGAGCCGGCGAGCGCTTGCGACCCGTGCGTGGAGACGGTGACGAGCGGGAGCCCGCCGAGGTGCTCGCCGGCATACAGCACCGCGGCGCCGAGGCTCTCGACCTGGAGCGGCCGGTCGAGCTGCGAGACGAGGCTGTGCCAGACGCCTCCGGAGGCGATCGCGGCGAAGGGGACGAAGCACGCCGCCGCCGCGGCGGCGAACCCGGCCGCTCCGGCCGCGGCTGCCACGGCGCCGCGTCTTCGCCACAGGTGGACGAGGAGGAGCGGCGCGAGCGCGAGCGGCCACAGCTTCGCCGCGAAGGCGAGCCCAGCGAGCGCGCCTGCCGCGACCGGGCGCTCGTGGAGCGCGGCCGCGAGCGCCGCGACCGCGAGCAGCGCCGGCCAGAGGTCGAAGCGCGAGTCGAACAGCGACCCGAGCGCGAGCGGGGAGACTCCGACGAAGAGGACCGCGGCCGTTGCGCGCAGAAGCGTCGCGTCGAGCGCGCGCAGCGCGGCGGCCGCCGCCGCGATACAGCCCGCGCCGCAGACGCCCATGACGACGGCGAACGAGGTCGCGTAGCTCCACGGCAGGTAGGAGGGGAGGAGGAATGCGGGCAGCGCCGCCGGCGGGTACTCGACCGGGAAGTCGCGGTACGGCAGCTCTCCCGCCCGCATCAGGCTCGCGTAGCGCGCGTAGACCGGGATGTCGGTGAGCCGGCTCCGCTCGAGCCAGTGCTGGAGCACGAAGAAGGACGCGCCGAGCAGCAGGGCCGCGGCCGCCGTCGCGAGCCGGAGCGCCGACGCGCGACTCACTCGACGTCGAACTCCTCGGCCACCTCCGGATCCTTGCCGATCAGCCGCGGGATCTCCCCGAGGTCGGGCAGCTCGTCGCCGAAGGAGATGAGACCGAGCCGCTCCTGCGCCTCGTTCGAGATCCAGCGGTCGCCTTCGGGCAGCTCCGGGAGGTGCGCGCGCAGCTCGTCGAGCGTCGTCTTCGAGTCGTAGAGCGACCAGATCAAGATGCGCGCGATCACGGCCTGCTCACATGCGGAAGACGCCGAACTGGGTGTCGGGGATGGGGGCGTTGAGGGCGGCTGCGATGCCGAGGGCGAGGACGCGGCGGGTGTCGAGGGGGTCGATGATGCCGTCGTCCCAGAGGCGGGCGGTGGAGTAGTAGGGGTTGCCTTCGTGCTCGTATTTGGCGCGGATGGCGTCTTCGTCGACGTCGCCGACCATGGAGAGGACGGTGGCGGCCTGCTCGCCGCCCATGACGCCGATGCGGGCGTTGGGCCACAGCCAGAGCTGGCGGGGGTTGTAGGCGCGTCCGCACATGGCGTAGTTGCCGGCGCCGAACGAGCCGCCGGTGACGACGGTGAACTTGGGGACCTGGGCGTTGGCGACGGCCATCACGAGCTTGGCGCCGTCGCGGGCGATGCCGCCGGCCTCGTACTCGGCGCCGACCATGAACCCGGTGATGTTCTGGAGGAAGACGAGGGGGATCCGTCGCTTGCAGGCGAGCTCGATGAAGTGGGCGCCCTTGCGGGCGGACTCGGCGAACAGCACGCCGTGGTTGGCGAGGATGGCGACCGGGTAGCCCTCGATGCGGGCGAAGCCGGTGACGAGCGTCTCGCCGTAGAGCTGCTTGAACTCGTGGAAGCGGGAGCCGTCGACGATGCGGGCGATCAGCTCGCGCGGGTCGACTTGGTGGCGGATGTCCTCGGGGATGAGCCCGTAGAGGTCGGAGGGGTCGAGGGCGGGCGGCTCGGGCTCGGCGATCTCCCAGGGCGGGTCGGGTTTGCGCTGGTGGAGGTTGCGGACGATGCTGCGTGCGATCGCGAGCGCGTGCTCGTCCGAGGTGGCGTAGTGGTCGGCGACGCCGGAGCGGCGGGCGTGCACGTCGGCGCCGCCGAGGTCTTCCGCGCTCACCTCCTGGCCGGTGGCGGCTTTCACGAGCGGCGGGCCGCCGATGAAGATGGTGCCGGTACCGCGCACGATCACGGTCTCGTCGCACATCGCGGGCACGTAGGCCCCGCCGGCGGTGCAGGAGCCCATCACGACTGCGATCTGAGGGATCCCCTGGGCGGACATGCGCGCCTGGTTGAAGAAGATCCGACCGAAGTGGTCGCGGTCGGGGAACACCTCGGCCTGCAGCGGCAGGTAGGCGCCGCCGGAGTCGACCAGGTAGACGCAGGGGAGCCTGTTCTGCTCGGCCACCTCCTGGGCGCGGAGGTGCTTTTTCACCGTGAGCGGGAAGTAGGAGCCGCCCTTCACGGTCGCGTCGTTGGCGACGATCACGCACTCGCGGCCCTCGATCACCCCGATCCCGGTCACGATCCC
>JADGHP010000236.1 GCA_019683855.1 Thermoleophilia bacterium | reverse complement strand
ACGAGCCGCTGGATCTGCGAGGTGCCCTCGTAGATCTGGAACAGCTTCGCGTCCCGCATGAGCTTCTCGACCGGGTACTCCTTGATGTAGCCGTAGCCGCCGAAGACCTGGACGGCGTCGGTCGTCACCTTCATCGCCGTGTCGGCGGCGAAGCGCTTCGCGAACGAGGAGTACAGCGTGGCGTCACGGCCGTAACCCCGATCGAGCATCCACGCCGCCTGCCAGCAGAGCAGCCGCGCCGCCTGGATCTCGGTGGCCATGTCCGCGATCATGAAGTTCACGCCCTGGTGCATCGCGATGGGCACGTCGAAGGTGACACGCTCCTTCGCGTAGGCGACCGCGTGTTCGTACGCCGCCTGGGCGACGCCGACGGCGCCGATCGCCGTCCCCGGCCGGGTGAAGTCGAGCGTGGCCATGGCGATCTTGAAGCCGTCGCCCTCCTCGCCGATCCGGTTCTCGACGGGAACGCGCACGTCCTGGAGCGCGAAGGCGGAGGTGTCGGTGGCGCGCTGCCCCATCTTGTCGAGGTGCTTCTCGATCGTCACGCCCGGGGCGTCCATCGGCACGATGAACGCCGAGATGCCGCGGTGGCCCGCCTTCGGGTCGGTCTTCGCGAACACGACCGTCCAGCTCGCGTAGCCGGCGTTCGTGATGAACGTCTTCGAGCCATTCACGACGTATTCGTCACCGGCGCGCACGGCGGTGGTCTTGAGCGAGGCGACGTCGGAGCCGGCGCCGGGCTCGGAGAGACCGAAGGAGCAGAGGATCGGCGACTCGACGAGCGGCGGCAGCCATTTCGCCTTCTGCTCCTCCGAGCCGAAGAGGATGACCGGGCCGGCGCCGAGGCCGTTGGCGAGGATCGAGGTGCCGATCCCGGAGCAACCCCAGTTCAGCTCCTCGCCGACGAGCATCCCGTCGAACGCGGAGAGGCCGAGCCCACCATACTCCTCGGGGATGTGCAGGTTCATGAGCCCGACCTCGTGCGCCTTCGCGATCACGTCGGCCGGGTGCTGCATCTTCGCGTCGTACTCCGCCTCCTTGGGGCGGATCTCCTTCTCGGCGAACTCGCGCGCGAGCTCGCGCAGGGCCTTCTGCTCGTCCGTCAGCGCGAAGGACACGCCGGCGGCGGCACCGTGCTCGATCGTCTCCATCGCTCCCGTCCAGGCTCTCGAGATTCCAGATTTCGAGCGACCACCGTGCTCGATTGACTGGTCAGTCAACTCTAGCGTAGGCGCAGAGGCGCGGCCCGTCAACCGCTCTCGCCCCGTGCAAGAGCTGTGGCTTTCCCCTGAAACAGTCTGTTCCTCGGCGTGCGGTAGCGCGAGCGGTGGCGTGCCGCCATCCTCTACGATGCGGGAGTGGCGACGACCGCCCACCCCACCGCTCTCGACCCGCGCGACTTCCTCGCGATCGACGCCCTCCTCGACGACGAGGAGCGGGCGATCCGCGACACCGTGCGGCAGTTCGTCCGCGAGCGGATCCTCCCCGAGGTGGGCGAATGGTTCGAGCAGGGCATCCTCCCGCGCGAGCTGGTGCAGGAGATCGCTCAGCTCGGGCTGTTCGGCATGCACCTCGACGGCTACGGGCTCCCGGGGGCGAGCGCGGTCGCCTACGGGCTCACGTGCATGGAGCTCGAGGCGGGCGACTCCGGCGTGCGCAGCCTCGTCTCCGTCCAGGGCTCGCTCGCGATGTTCGCGATCTGGCGCTGGGGAACGGAGGAGCAGAAGCAGCGCTGGCTGCCCGCGATGCACGCGGGCGAGGCGATCGGCTGCTTCGGCCTCACCGAGCCGGACGCCGGCTCCGACCCCGGCTCGTTGCGCACGACCGCGCGCCGGGACGGCTCGGACTGGATCCTCAACGGCTCGAAGATGTGGATCACCAATGGCACGATCGCCGACGTCGCGGTCGTGTGGGCGCGCACCGAGGAGGGCGCGATCAACGGCTTCCTCGTCGAGCGTGGCATGCCCGGGTTCGAGGCGCCGGAGATGAAGCACAAGCTCTCGCTGCGGGCCTCGGTCACCTCCGAGCTCGTCCTCCGCGACGTGCGGGTGCCCGAGGAGAGCCGCTTCCCGGAGGCATCGACGCTGCGCGGCCCGCTCTCGTGCCTCAACGAGGCCCGCTACGGGATCGTCTGGGGAGCGGTCGGCGCGGGGCGCGCGTGCTTCGAGGCGGCGCTCGACTACGCGAAGGAGCGGACCGTCTTCGGCAAGCCGATCGCCGGCTACCAGCTCACGCAGCAGAAGCTCGCCGAGATGGCGCTCGAGGTCAACCGCGGCACGCTCGTCGCGCTCCACCTCGGGCGGATGAAGGACGAGGGGACGCTCCGGCCCGAGCACGTCTCCATGGGCAAGATGGGCAACGTCCGCGGCGCGCTCGAGGTGGCGCGGACCGCGCGGACGATCCTCGGCGGGAACGGGATCACGCTCGAGTACCCGGTGATCCGCCACATGGCGAACCTCGAGTCGGTGCTCACGTACGAGGGCACGCACGAGGTGCACACGCTCGCGGTCGGCAGGGCGCTGACCGGCGAGGACGC
>JADGHP010000235.1 GCA_019683855.1 Thermoleophilia bacterium | reverse complement strand
CAGCGGCTTCGACTGCTCAGGGTTCGTCCGCTACGTCTACTCGCACTTCGGCATCTCGCTGCCGCACTCGAGCTTCGCCGACCTGCTGCGCGGCCGCCGCGTGGCGCGGCACGAGATCCGTCCCGGCGACCTCGTCTTCTTCGACGGCGCGGGTCACGTCGGCATCTACGTCGGCAGCGACCGCTTCATCCATGCTCCGCACTCCGGCACGGTCGTCCGCATCGAGACGATGAGCGGCTGGTACCGGTCGCGCTACACGGGCGCCCGTCGCCTCTCCTGACGGGTCGCGCGCGGGCACGTCCCGCGACCGGGTCAGGGGACGTGTCCGGTGGGGACGGGTCGCGAAGCTAGGCGCCGCGGGGGACGAGCTCGACGACGAGCTCGCAGTCGAGCGCGTCCGCGATCCGCAGCAGCGTGTCGATCCGCGGGGGGCGGCCGCCGCGCTCGAGACGGGCGATCGCCGACTGTGTCGTCCCGCACAGCTCGGCCAGCTCGCGCTGGGAGAGTCCCTTCGCGAGGCGACGGTCGGCGACCTTGTCGGCGATCTGCGCGAAGAACCAGCCGCGGTCGCCGGCGACGAGCCGCTCGTGCAACCGCTCGAGCGTTCGCTTCGCCTCCGGGCGGGAGCGCGCTGCCATCACGCTGAGGATAGCAAGCGTGCTATGGGACGACGGCCGCCGTCGCGACCGGACGCACGACGTCGCCGACCCGGACGCGGCCGGGGACGACGACCGCGCCGTGGACGCCGAAGGGCAGCTTCTCCGTCCGCCCCTCGCGCCGGTAGCGGGCGAGCGCGCCGAGCGTGTCGAGATCCGAGACGCCCGTGTCCGGATCCTTGGTCGTCACCGCGCAGCGGCCGACATCGCCGACCGGCGCGACCACCGCCTCGCCGACCTGCACCCGCCGCCCGATCCACTCGTCCTCCTCGTGGGCCGCCACGCCGTCGATCTCGAGCAGCATGCGGAAGCGACGGCCGTCCACGGGCGCCTCCGCCCCCGCCTCCTCGCGCAGCCGCTCGAGCGACGCGCGCGAGACCACCGTCACCGCTCCGCCGCGCACACCCCGGTCGACTGCGCCCGCCTCCGACCAGAGCAGCGTGAGCGGCTCGCCGGCGTAGCGCGAGAGCGCCTCCTGCCACGGGCCGTCGACCCGCCGCGACGGGTGCGGCTTGCCCCAGAGCGTCGCGTCCACGGGCTCGCCGAGCTCGACGACGCCCTCGACCGTCTCGCCGTCCGGGAACGCGAGCGCGAGCCGCCGCGTCGCCTCGTTCCACTCCGCGCGGACGCGCATGAGCGAGCCGTGCCTCTTGCCGTTGACGAGCCGACCGTCCGCGTCGAGGAGCCAGAAGCGACGATCGCCGGCGACGCCGGCCGGCCCGAGCTCGACCTCGTCCGGATGGACGAGCGCGAGCCCCTTCACCGGAGCGATCGAGATCCTGACCACGCGACCCTCCACGCCCGGCACGGTAGCGACCGGCGCCGGCGCCGGCACGGGAGCGGGTGCGCGACGCTCGCGAGCTAGGCTGCGGGCCGGTGGACACGGGTCTCGCGGGCAAGGGCGTCCTCGTCACCGGCGGCGCCGGCGGGATCGGCTCGGCGTGCGTGCGCGCGTTCGCGGCCGAGGGCGCGCGCGTCGCGATCCACTACCGGGGAAGCCGCGAGCGAGCGGAGCAGCTGGCGGCCGAGGTCGGCGGCGTCGCGCTCCCGGCCGACCTGACCGTCGAGGCGCAGGTCGAGCGCCTGTTCGCCGACGCCCGCGCTGCGCTCGGCCAGGTGGACGTGTGCGCGGCCGTCGCCGGGTTCTGGCCCCGCGAGGACGAGCCGGTCTGGCGGCTTCCCCTCGCGCGCTTCGAGGCGACGCTGCGCGCCAACCTCACCGCCACCTTCCTCACCGCGCGCGGCTTCCTGCGCGAGGTGGAGCGCACGGGCCACGGCAGCCTCGTGCTCGTCGGCTCGACCGCCGGCCGCTTCGGCGAGGCCGGGCACGCCGACTACGCGGCGGCCAAGGCGGCGATCCAGGTCGGGCTGCTCTTGAGCCTCAAGAACGAGATCGTCCGGATCGCCCCGCGGGGGCGCGTGAACGCGGTCGCGCCCGGCTGGACCTCCTCGCCGATGACGCGCGGCGAGCTCGACGAGGCCGCCGTCGAGCGGCTGACGCGGACGATGGCGCTGCGCAAGGTCGCGCTCGCCGACGACGTGGCCCGCGCCGTCGTCGTCCTCGCCTCGGACGAGCTCTCCGGGCACGTCACGGGCGAGCTCGTCACGGTCGCCGGCGGGATGGAGGGCCGCACGATCCACCCGGATCGCCCCTGAACGGAAGACGGCGCCCGGAGGCGCCGTCTGGTCCCCGCCGCGAAGAGAGTGCCGTCAGTCCGCCGGAGGGGTCGCCCTCCGTATCGGCAGCGGCGAGGCGGGGCTTGAGGGCTCCGTAGACTGGCGCGCGTGAGCAGGTTCCTCGAGCGGCTCGCCTCCGGAGCGCCACTCGTCGGCGACGGCGGCATGGGCGCGGTGCTCGCGAGCGCGGTGCCGCGGCTGCGCTGCCCGGAGGAG
>JADGHP010000234.1 GCA_019683855.1 Thermoleophilia bacterium | reverse complement strand
GTCGCCTCGGCGACGCGCTGCACGGCGAGGCCGTAGGCGGCGACGCGCATCGGCAGGTTGCGGCTCTCCGCCGTCTCCCAGGTCTCGTCGAACGCGCGGCTGATGATGTCGTTCAGCTTCGCGTTCACCTCGACCTCCTTCCAGAAGTACTCCTGGAGGCCCTGCACCCATTCGAAGTAGGAGACGACGACGCCGCCCGCGTTGGCGAGCACGTCCGGGAGGACGAGGACGCCGCGCTCCTCGAGGATCCTGTCGGCGGCGGGCGTGACGGGGCCGTTCGCGCCCTCGCAGACGATCGACGCGCGCACCTTGTCGGCGTTCTCCTCGGTGATCACCTGCTCGAGCGCGCACGGGGCGAGGATGTCGCAGTCGAGCAGGAGGAGCTCGTCGTTGGAGATCGCCTCCGCGTCCCGGAGCCCGGCGAGCGTGCGGTGCTCGCGCTTGTACGCGATCGCGGCGGGCACGTCGATCCCCTTCGGGTTGTAGAGCCCGGTGGTCGAGTCGGAGATCGCGACGACGACGGCGCCCTCCTCGTGCAGGAACCGCGCCAGGGAGCTGCCGACGTTGCCGAAGCCCTGCACGGCGACCTTCATCCCGGCGAGCGAGCGGTCCCGCTTGGCGACCGCGTCCCGGATGCAGTAGAGGGCGCCGCGGGCGGTCGCCTCCTCGCGGCCGAGCGAGCCGCCGATCGTGAGCGGCTTGCCGGTGACGACGCCGAGCACCGAGTGTCCCTTGTTCATCGAGTAGGTGTCGAAGATCCACGCCATGACCGAGCCGTCGGTTCCGACGTCGGGGGCCGGGATGTCCTTCTCGGGGCCGATCTCGTTGATGATCTCGCTCGTGTAGCGGCGGGTCATCCGCTCCAGCTCGCCGCGCGACATCTCCTTCGGGTTGCAGACGACGCCGCCCTTCGCGCCGCCGAACGGGATCCCCATCAGCGCGCACTTCCACGTCATCCACATGGCGAGCGCCTTCACCTCGTCGAGCGTGACGTCGGGGTGGTAGCGGATGCCGCCCTTGGATGGGCCGCGCGCGACGTTGTGCGTCACGCGGTAGCCGGTGAAGACGCGGGTCGACCCGTCGTCCATGACGACGGGCACGGCGACCTCCACCGCCTTCTTGCAGGTGCCGAGCACCTCGACGAGGTTCGGGTCGATCTGGAAGGTGGTCGCCACGCGACGCAGCTGCTCGCGGGCCAGCTCGAACGGGTTCTCGCGCAGATGCGAGACCGAGACGTCGACGGCGGTCACAGCCTGCTCCTCTTCCGAGCGTTCAGGGGGAGACTCCCCACGGGCGGGGCGAGTATACGTCCGGTCACCGGATCGTCAACGGTACGCGCCGGCGGCTCGGCGCGCCCCCGCCGACCGGCACGGCGACGACCTCGACGGCGTACCGCCCCGCCGCGAGGGGCCGCCGGTCGGGGCCGCGCCCGGTCAGCCCGAGCACGTAGCGGCCTGGGAGCACGTCGCGCAGGCGCGCCAGCAGACCGAGCCGCCGGCCGCCGCGCAGGAGCTCGACGTCGAGGCGCGCGAGCCCACGGATCTCGGGTGCCGCCGGCCGGCCGGCCGCAAGGACGCTGCCGGCCTCGATCGAGAGCGCGGTCGGGACGGTGTCCGCGGACGAGAAGACGGAACGGGAGAGACGGACGGCGCCGAGCAGGTCGCCGCGCGCGTCCGCGGGCCGAATCGTCCACGGGACGCGGATCGCCTCGGCGCCGCCCACGGCGACCGAGACGGCCCCCTCCGCGGCGTGCGCGGACGAGGCGACGCGGACGCGGACGCGCGCGCGGCGCCCCGGCTCGAGCGTCACTCGCCGCGGCACGACCGCGACGGCCGGACGCTCGGCGCCCGGCCCGGGCGTCGCGCCGAGCGTTAGCGACAGCCGCTTCGCGGAGACGTTGGTGAGCGTGAGCCGCGTCGTCTCGCCGGGGGCGAGCGCCAGCGTCGCGGGCGAGCCGTAGACGCGGCCGCGAGCCGCGGCCGCGGGGTCGACGCGCCCCGCCCCCTGCGCCTCGAGCGGAACGCGGGGGAGGCTCGCGGCGGTGCCGACGAGGAGCCCACGGACGGCGTCGGGCGGAAGCTCCGGTCGGGCCTGGAGGAGACGGGCGGCCTCCGCGGCGACGAGCGCGGCCGCCGCGCCCGTGCCGCTCACCGTCGTCGGGCGCCGGCTCCCCGCGGCGCCCTCGGAGACCGCCGTGGCGAGACCGACGCCGGGCGCGACGAGATCGGGCTTCACGGCCCTGTCGAGCGCGCCCGTGGACGAGAATGCAGCGACGCGCGAGACGTCGGGGTTCCGGGCCGCGGTCGCCGGCGCGAGCGTCACGGTTCCCTTCCCTCCGGCGGCGAGACGCCGCCGGAGGGCGAGCGCGACGCCGCGGTCGAGGGAGACGACCGGCACGGCGCCGGCGGCGCCCAGACCTCCTGCCGGAAGGCCGCGTCCGTACAGGAGCACCGCCTCCGCGCCGGCGAGCGCGGCGCGGCGGACCGCGTCCGCGGGCGCCGAGCCGGCGGGAACGAGGGCGGCCCGGCCGGCGACGAGGCTCCCGCCGCTC
>JADGHP010000233.1 GCA_019683855.1 Thermoleophilia bacterium | reverse complement strand
GACGCGGCGCCGTCCACCGGGTAGAGGTGCATCGTCGACTTCCAGGTCGGCATCGCCTCCGCGTAGCGCACGTGCACGTCGATCGCGGCGTCGGGGATCGCGTCGATGAAGTCCCCGCGCCAGTACCACTGGTCGCCGGGCCCGTAGACGGCGTCGAAGGCCGAGTTCCACGCCGGGAGCGGCACCGGCGCCACCCCGTCGAGGAGCGGCTTGCCCCACGACCGCGCCTCCCGCAGCGCCGGCGAGTCGTCCTCGCCCGCGTAGCACCAGACGATGCCGGCCACCTTGCGCAGGTGCAGCTCCTCCGGGAACGGCGGCCCGGGCGGCACCGACAGGAACGCGAAGAACCCGCTCAGCTCGTCGGCCTGCGGGGGCAGGAACTCCCGGTACCAGCGCAGGAGCTCGGGCGCGTCCGCGAGGTCGTACAGGACGGGTCCCGCCTGCACCATCGACACGGGATGGCAGCGGAACGCAAACGACGTCACCACGCCGAAGTTGCCTCCGCCGCCGCGGATCGCCCAGTAGAGGTCGGGCTCGTGCTTCTCGTCGGCGTGCACGACGGAGCCGTCGGCGAGCACGACCGTCGCCGACACGAGGTTGTCGATCGTGAGTCCGCAGCACCGGGTGAGGTGACCGATGCCGCCGCCGAGCGCGAGACCGCCGACGCCGGTGGTCGAGATGATCCCGGCCGGCACGGCAAGCCCATGGGCGTGGGTGGCGGCGTCCACCATGCCCAGCGTCGCGCCGCCGCCGACGCGCACCTCCCGCGCCGCCGGGTCGACCCACACCGCGTTCATCGGCGACAGGTCGAGCACGATCCCGTCGTCCACGCTGCCGAGCCCCGCCCCGTGGTGACCGCCGCAGCGAACGGCGAGCGGCATCCCCCGCTCGGTCGCGATGACGATGCCCGCCGCGACGTCGTTCTCGTCCTCGCAGTACGCGATCGCCGCAGGGCGCTTGTCGATCATCGCGTTGAAGAGCGCCCGCGCCTCGTCGTAGCCGTCGTCGCCACGCTCGACCACGCGTCCCTTCACCGCAGCGGCCAGCCCTGCAGTGGGTGACGTCGCCATTGCGCCTCCCTTCGTCGGAGACCGCAGCCTGGCGAGCGTATGCCCGGGTCGTGGAGATTGCAACGAGCCGAACGGCGAGGTCCGCGCCGCGGCGCCGCGCGGGGCGCCGTCCGCGTCAGAGGCCGAACGGGTTGAAGGGCTTCGCGCTCGTCGAGAAGAGGACGCCCTTCGTCTCGAGGTAGAGGTCGAGCGTGTCGATCGCGAGCTCGCGCCCGAACCCCGACTGCTTATAGCCGCCGAACGGGATGCCCGGGAAGGCCGTGTAGGGCATGTTGATCCCGACCATCCCCGACTTGATCGCCCGCGCCAGCCGGTGCCCGCGCGCCGGGTCGCCCGTCCAGACCGTGGCGAAGAGCCCGTAGCGGACGTCGTTCGCGATCCGCACCGCGTCGCGCTCGTCCTCGAAGGGGATCACCGTCACCACCGGCCCGAAGATCTCCTCCTGCGCCACCGTCATCGCGTTGTCGACCTTCGCCAGCACCGTCGGCAGGTAGAAGGCGCCCTTGCCCTCGCCCGGCGCGCCGCCGAGGACGACCTCGGCGCCCTCCTCGCGCCCCTTCTCGACGAAGCCGTGCACGCGGTCGCGGTGCGCCGTCGAGATCAGCGACCCGACCTGGGTCTCCGGGTCGAGCGGGTCGCCGACGCGCAGCCGCCGCGCGCAGTCGGTGAAGCGCGCGACGAGCTCGTCGTACAGCGGTGCCTCCACCAGCACGCGCGAGCGCGCCTCGCAGCTCTGGCCGGCCGCGTAGAAGATCGCCCACACCGAGCTCGGGATCGCGTCGTCGAGGTCGGCGTCGGCGAAGACGATGTTCGGGCTCTTGCCGCCGAGCTCGAGCGTCAGCCGCTTGATCGGCTCGGAGCAGAGCCGCATGATCTCGCTCCCCGTCCGCGTCGAGCCGGTGAAGGCGACCTTGTCGACGCCCGGGTGACGGACGAGGTAGGAGCCGGTCGTCGGGCCGTCGCCGGGGACGACGTTGATCGCGCCGGCCGGGAAGCCGACTTCCGCTGCGAGCTCGGCGATCCGCAGCGCCGAGAGCGGCGTCTGCGGGTCCGGCTTGAGCACGACAGAGCAGCCCGCCGCGAGCGCCGGCGAGAGCTTCCACACCGCCATCAGCAGCGGGTAGTTCCACGGCACGATCTGGGCGCAGACGCCGACCGGCTCCTTCAGGGTGTAGGCGAGCAGCGACCCGCCGATCGGGTTGGAGCGACCGGCGATCGAGCCGACCGCCGAGGCAAAGAAGCGGAAGTTCTCGATCGCGCCCGCGATCTCCGCCTTCACCGACGAGATCGCCTTGCCGACGTTGCGCGACTCGAGCTCCGCCAGCTCCTTGCGGTTCGCCTGGATCGCGTCGGCGAGCGCGTGCAGGAGCCGCGAGCGCTCGTTCGGCGGCGTCCGCCCCCACGGACCTTCGACGGCGGCGCGCGCCGCCGCCACCGCGCGGTCGACGTCCGCCTCGCCGGCCATCGCGGCGCGCGCGAGCGGCTCGCCGCT
>JADGHP010000232.1 GCA_019683855.1 Thermoleophilia bacterium | reverse complement strand
CGGTGCCCCTCCCCGAAGGGCCCGCCCGTCCAGCCGGTGTTGATCAGCCAGACCGAGGCGCCGTGCCGGTCGAGCTTCTCGCCGAGCAGCCGGGCGTACACGGTCGGCGGCTGCGGCAGGAACGGCGCGCCGAAGCAGGTGGAGAACGTCGGCTGCGGCTCGGTGACGCCGATCTCCGTGCCGGCGAGCTTCGAGGTGTAGCCCGACAGGAAGTAGAAGAGCGCCTGCTCGCGGCTGAGCCGCGCGATCGGCGGCAGGATCCCGAACGCGTCGGCGGCGAGGAACAGCACCGCCTGCGGGTGCCCGGCCCGCTTCTCGGGGAGCGCGTTCGCGATCTGCTCGAGCTTGTAGGCGGCGCGCGTGTTCTCGGTCTTCGAGTCGTCGTCGAGGTCGAGCTCGCCGCGCTCATCGACGACGACGTTCTCGAGGATCGTCCCGAACCGGTGCGACGCCTTCCAGATCTCCGGCTCCGCCTCGGGCGAGAGGCGGATCGTCTTCGCGTAGCAGCCGCCCTCGAAGTTGAACACGCCCTCGTCGCCCCAGCCGTGCTCGTCGTCGCCGACGAGCAGCCGCTCCGGGTCGGCCGAGAGCGTCGTCTTGCCGGTGCCGGACAGCCCGAAGAAGATCGCCACGCTGCGCCCGTCCCGGGAGACGTTCGCCGAACAGTGCATCGGCATCACGCCCTCGAGCGGGAGCCGGTCGTTCATCACCGTGAAGACGGACTTCTTGATCTCGCCGGCGTAGAAGGTGCCGCCGATCAGCACCTCCGAGCGGGACGGGTGGAGGACGATGAAGGTGCCGCTGCGTGTCCCGTCCTCGGCCGGGTCGGCCTCGACCTCGGGACAGTGGAAGACGACGAGATCGGGCGTGAAGGCCGCGAGCTCCTCCGCGCTCGGCTCGATGAACATCGTCCTCGCGAACAGCGCGTGGTAGGGGTGCGCGGCGATGACGCGGACGGCGATCCGGTGGGCGGGGTCGGCGCCCGCGAACGCGTCGACCACGTACACGTCGCCCTGCTCGAGCCCCGCGACGACCTTCGCGCGCAGCCGCTCGAAGTGCTCCTCGGAGAGCGGGTGGTTGACGTCGCCCCACCAGATCCGATCCTCCGAGCCGGGCTCGCGGACGATGAACTTGTCCTTCGGCGAGCGGCCTGTGAAGCGTCCCGTGTCGACCACGAGCGGCCCACCTTCGGCGAGGACCGCCTCGTTCCGTCGCAGCGCGTCCATGTAGAGCTGCGACGTGCTCGCGTTGCGGAGCACGCGCCCGGCCGGATCGAGGCCGTGGTCGCTCCGAGCTCCCGGCAGGTCGGTGATCGTCAACGAGCATCCTCCTCCGTGGTCGACGCTGAGCGGGTCGGGACATCGTAATCGGGTCCTGCCCGCCGCGCGCCCGGACGACGAGCGGAGCGCTCAAGAACCGCCCGAGCGCGCCGATCACCGAGACGGCGGCCGACCGCCGCACTCGCACATGGATCGCGGCCTCTACATCGCTGCCACCGGCATGTACGCCGAGCTGGCCCGGCAGGATCAGCTCGCGAGCGACCTCGCCAACGCCTCGACGCCCGGCTACAAGCCGACGCGCGCCGCGCAGACGAGCTTCGGCGAGGTGCTCATCTCGAACACGCTGACCGGGCAGGCGCTCGGCTCGATCGGCCTCGGCGCCCAGCTCGACGCGCCCCGCGTCGACCTCGCCCAGGGCGTGCTCCGGGAGACGGACGAGCCGCTCGACGTCGCGCTCGAGGGGCCGGGCTTCTTCCGGCTCCAGACCGCGGATGGGATCGTCTACACGCGCGACGGGCAGTTCACGACCGACGCGACCGGCCGCCTCGTGACGCCGACCGGCGCGAGCGTGCTCGACGAGCAGGGTCGGCCGATCACCATCCCCGCCGGCGCGAAGCCAGCGATCGGCCCCGACGGCGCGATCCGGGTGAACGGGCAGACCGTGGCCACGCTCGCGGTCGTCTCGCTCGCGAACCCGCGGAAGATCGGCGACAACGCCTTCAGCGGCACGCCGGGCGCGAAGCCCGCCGGCACCCAGGTGCGGCAGGGCTACCTGGAGGCCTCCGCCGTGGACGCGGCCACCTCGATGATCGACATGATCGTCTCCATGCGAGCGTACGAGTCGTCCCAGAGGGTGATCCAGGCGATCGACGAGACGCTGCAGCGCGGCATCGCCGCCGGCTCCGCGAACGGCTCGTAGGCGCGTGCCGGGCGGCCCCCGGCACGCTCTCGCGAGCAAGCCGTCACGGTTCCGTTTCGGTGTCAGACACCGGGACAGGTCCCGAGGAGACGACTGAAGCCCTAAACCGCGGGCCGCGGCGGTCGAATACGGGCCCGACGGAACACGGAGGGGAACGAGCGGCCGGACTGCACACGCAGAGGCCAGGGACGGCGCCGACTGCGACTCCCACTCCCCTCCAACAGCGGAAGGGAACACGGGGATGACCGGAATCTACTCGGCGGCCGCCGGGATGGCCGCGCAGCAGACCTGGCTGGATGCGCTGGCGAACGACCTCGCCAACGTGAACACGCCCGGCTACAAGAGCCAGCGCGTCGCCTTCCGC
>JADGHP010000231.1 GCA_019683855.1 Thermoleophilia bacterium | reverse complement strand
CCCACGAGCGGCGAGAGGTCGGGGCTGTGGACGATCACGGCGTCCACTCCGGCCCGCTCGAGCTCGTGCACCTCCTCGGCGGTCGTCACCTGCAGGTCGGCGATGGCGAGCTTCCCCGCCGGGACCGCCGCGAGCAGGCCGAGCACGCGCTCGAGGGGCGTCTCGTCGGCGCTCGCCGCCGCCGGCGAGAGAAGGAGGATCTCCGGGTCGACCCGCTCCAGCGCGCGCACGAGCTGCTGCTCGTCGCGCACCTCGACGGCGCAGTCGAGCCCCAGCCCGAGCGCCTGGGCGTGGAGCGCCTCGAGCCGTCCGTCCTCCTCCGCGAAGGCGTCGAAGACGAGGATCACGGCGTCTGCGATCTCGGCCGCCCGCTCGAGCGGGACGCCGCCGCGCCAGAGGATCGGCAGCGTCGTCGCGTCGCGCACCGCGGCCGGGTCGGCGCGCACGACGAGAGCCTCCGCTCGTTGCTCCTCGGCGGCTCGGGCCGAGTCCGGGTCCTCGACGGCGGCGATCACCGAGATGCCGTCGCCCTCGGCGATCGCGTGACTGAAGCGGCGGTCCGCCATGCCCCGGCTCCTTAGCCTAACGCGCCGATCCCCACCGCACGCTCAGGCGCCGATCGGGTGCCAGACGGTCTTCAGCTCGAGGAAGCTCGCGATCTCCCAGGGGCTCTGCACGTCGGCGCGCCCGCGGACGACGCGCTTCACGTTCTCGGCCGCGAGGCCTTCGAGCTCGGCCGCCGAGCCGTCCGCGCCGCAAAGGTCGATCGCGTTCACGTCCATGTGCGCCGCCAGCACGGGCCCGAGCTCGGCGCGGAAGCCGGTGAGGAGGTTGACCACGCCCGCGGGGAGGTCGCTCGTCGCAATCGCCTCCGCCAGCTCGATCGCGGCCAGCGGGCGCTGCTCGGAGGCGAGGGCGACGACCGCGTTGCCGCCGACGAGCGGCGGCAGGAGTCGGCTGACCAGGCCGAGCAGCGGCGGCTCGTCCGGGGCGAACACGGCGACGACGCCCGTCGGCTCGGGCACCGTGAAGTTGAAGTACGGCCCGGCGACCGGGTTCGAGCCGCCGAGCACCTGTGGCAGCTTGTCCGCCCAGCCCGCATACCAGACGATCCGGTCGATCGACCGCTCCACCTCCTCCCGACCGGAGCAGAGCGCGGCGAACTCCGGTACGCGCGCCTCGACCATCTCGGCGAGCCGGTAGAGCACCTGGCCGCGGTTGTACGCGGTGGCGCCCGCCCACGTCGGCTGCGCCGTACGGGCGGCGCGGACGGCGTCGCGCGCGTCCTTGCGCGAGGCCCGCGCGACGTTCTGGCCCTCCGCCTCGTACGTGCGCCCCGACTCGCTGCGCGGGAACGCGCCGCCGATGAACAGCTTGTACGTCTTCTTGACGGGAAGCCGGCGACTCATCGCCCGTCACGAGGGGAGCGGGACGGAGCCGCGCAGGGAACCGCTATGGCACATGGATGTGCATGGGCCGGTATCGCACATGGGTGTGCATGGGCCGGTGGGCATGTGCGCACATGTGCCTCAACCACGTTCAACCGCCGCGCGTCTCCGAGTCATCGAAGTCCAGGTACGGCTCGAGCCCGTGCAGCCCTCCCTCGCGACCGAAGCCGGACTCCTTGTAGCCGCCGAACGGCGACGCCGGATCGAACCGGTTGTACGTGTTCGCCCACACGACACCGGCGCGCAGCCGCTGCGCCATCCAGAGGATCCGCGATCCCTTCTCGGTCCAGACGCCGGCGCTGAGGCCGTACGGCGTGTTGTTCGCCTTCTCGATCGCCTCGTCCGGGGTGCGGAAGGTGAGGACGGAGAGCACCGGCCCGAAGATCTCCTCCTGCGCGATCCGGTAGCTCTGCGCGACGTTCGTGAAGACCGTGGGCGCGAACCAGTAGCCTCGCTCGGGCAGCCTGCACGGAGGCTGGTAGATCTCGGCGCCCTCCTCGCGGCCGGAGGCGACGAGCTCCTCGATCTTCTGGAGCTGCAGCCGCGAGTTGATCGCGCCGACATCCGTGTTCTTGTCGAGCGGGTCGCCGACCCGGAGCGTCGAGAGCCGGCGCTTCAGCTTCTCGACGAGAGGCTCGTAGATCGACTCCTGGACGAGCAGACGCGAGCCGGCGCAGCAGACGTGGCCCTGGTTGAAGTAGATGCCGTTGACGATCCCCTCGATCGCCTGGTCGAGCGCGCAGTCGTCGAAGACGATGTTCGCCGCCTTGCCGCCGAGCTCGAGCGTCAGCCTCTTCCCGGTTCCCGCCAGGCGCCGCTGGATCGCCTTGCCCACCTCGGTCGAGCCGGTGAAGGCGATCTTGTCCACGCCCTCGTGCTCGACGAGCGCCGCACCGGTGCGGCCGTCGCCGGTGACGATGTTGACGACCCCCGGCGGCAGCTCCGCCTGGCGGAGCACGTCACAGAAGAGAAGCGCCGTCAGCGGCGTGGTCTCCGCCGGCTTGAGGACCACGGTGTTGCCGCACGCGAGCGCGGGCGCGACCTTCCAGGCGAGCATGAGCAGCGGGAAGTTCCAGGGGATGATCTGCCCGGCGACCCCGATCGGGCGCGGGCGCCGGTTCGG
>JADGHP010000230.1 GCA_019683855.1 Thermoleophilia bacterium | reverse complement strand
GAGCGCGAGCGAGACGATCACCTGGCCCGGCAGCGTCACGATCTGCGCGACGGCCTTCAGCGGTGGGTGGAAGCCCGCGTGCAGGAGCGGCACCGCCGACTCGACGAGCGTCGGCTCGTTCCCGAGGTCGGTCGCGCCCGGCATCGCGTGCCGCACGGCCCACTGGTCGATCCGGCCGAGCGAGCCCGCGGCGACGAGCCCCGCGAGTGCCGCGTAGGCCGCCGCGGCGGCAGCGGCGACGCTACCCAGACGGCACGCGTACCCGCAGCGCACCGGGCACCACCTCGAAGCGGACGGGTGTCGTCCCCACTTGCTCGCCGTCGAGCTCGATCGGCAGCCGCTCGTGCGCGTCCACGGCGACCGAGCGCGAGCGGACGAGCTCGACCTTCGGGTGCGAGAGGTGGGTGCCCCGGTAGAGCTTTGGCGCCGACGTGACGAAATCGCGCTTCGTCACGTCGCCGATCAGCAAGACGTCGAACAGGCCGTCGTCGGGCCGTGCCCCGGGTGCGAGCCGCATCGCGCCCCCGTGGTACTGCCCGTTCGCGACGACGACGTCGTGCATCCGCCCCTCGCGGCGCTCCCCGTCGTCCAGCTCCACCGAGACGACCGTGTTCTCCCACTCGAAGAAGACGCGGACGAGCGCGTAGAAGAAGGTGGCGCGCCCGCCCGCGAGCTTCGACATGCCGTTGGCGCGGCGCGCCACGGCGGCGCTCATGCCGACGCTGCCGACGTTGGCGACGTAGCGCTCCGCGTGGGCGCCGTCCCAGGTGCGGTATGAGACGCGGCCCACGTCGACCGGGCGCGCGGTCCCCTCGCGGGCGACGCGCACCGCGTCCTCGAAACGCGTCGGGATCCGGTGGGTCCGGACGAAGTCCAGCCCAGTGCCGATCGGGATCGTCGCCAGTTCGGCGGAGCCCCCGGCGCGGACGAGGCCGTTCGCGACCTCGTTCAGCGTCCCGTCCCCGCCGACGGCGATCACGAGCTCGGCGCCCTCGCCAGCGACGCGCTCCGCCAGCTCGATCAGGTGGCCCGGCCGCTCCGAGAAGAGCGTCTCCCCCTCCAGCCCGAGGTGCGCGGCCCGGTTGGCGAGCGACGGCCAGCGCTTGCCCGTGACGCCGTTGTCGGACGCCGGGTTGACGAGGAAGACGGTGTGGCCGCTAATCGCTCGAGGTGACGGTTGCGAGCGCCACGCGCGTCATCCGGTCGACGGCCTCGCGGAGCTGCTCGTCGGTGATCCGGGTGAACACGCCCTCGACGACGATGTCCGAGACGGTCAGCAGGCAGCCGGCCTGCACGCCCGAGACGCCTCCGACGCCGCCGAGCGCTGCGACGGTGAAGAGCGCCGCGGCCTCCATCTCGACCGCGAGGACGCCCCGCCGCGACCAGCGCTCGTACTGGCCCTCGACCGGGTTGTAGAAGAGGTCGCTGGAGACGACGGGGCCGACGTGCATCGGCTGTCCCATCTCCTTCGCCGCGTGCACGGCTCCGTGCACGAGCTCCCAGGAGGCGGTCGGGCAGTGCGGCTCGTTGCCGACGAGGTGCATCGCGGTCTGGTCGGCCGGCACCGCCGACAGCGCCACGATCAGGTCGCCGAGCTGGTGGTGCGGCTGCAGCCCGCCACAGGTGCCCACGCGCATCAGCTTCCTGCAGCCGAGCTGGATCAGCTCCTCGAAGACGATCGTAGCCCCCGGGCAGCCCATGCCCGTGCCCTGCACCGAGACGGGCTTGCCCTCCCAGGTGCCCGTGTAGCCGAGCAGGCCGCGCTCCTCGTTCACCTGCTTGACGTCGTCGAGGTAGGTCTCGGCGATGTAGCGCGCCCGCAGCGGGTCACCGGGGAGGAGCACCGCCTCCGCGTAGTCGCCTGGCTCGGCGCGAAGATGGATCGGCATGGCGCAACCCTATCTCGGCCGGTGGGATGATTCGCTGCATGACCGACCTGCGACCGGTCGAGCCGACGCGCGAGCAGATCCTCGCCTTCTGCGCCGAGAGTCCGATCGAGCGAGTCTTCCTCGAGGACATCGCCCGCCGCGGGCTCGGCCGCTTCTCGGCGCTCGCACGCGACGGCCGGCTGGTCGGGCTCTGCCACGTGGGGGCGAACGTCGTTCCCTCCGGGGAGGGATGCGCCGCGTTCGCGGAGGCGACCGCGCGCAGCCAGGCGCGGATGATCATCGGCGAGCAGCGGGCGGTGGACGAGCTGTGGAGCGCCGCCCGGCGGCGGATGCCCGAGCCTCGCGACGACCGGCCCGACCAGCCTGTCTACGCGCTTCGCGAGCCGCCCGAGCCGGGCGAGACGGGCCTGCGGGCGGCGCGCCTCGCCGACCTCGACCTCCTCGTCCCGGCGTGCGCGGCCGCGCACCGGGAGGAGATCGGCATCGACCCGCTCCGGCGCGACCCAGAGGGCTTCCGCTGGCGGACGCGCGCCCAGATCGAGGAGGGGCGGTCGTGGCTCTGGCTCGAGGACGGCGTGATCCGGTTCAAGGCGGAAGCCTCGGCCTGGACGCCCTCCGCGGTGCAGCTCCAGCAGGTGTGGGTCGACCCGAGCGTGCGCAACCGCGGCTATGCGCGGCGCGCGCTCCGCGACCTCTGCCG
>JADGHP010000229.1 GCA_019683855.1 Thermoleophilia bacterium | reverse complement strand
CCACGAGCTCGATCCAGCGAAACGAGAGCGCGAGCGGGTGCGCGAAGAGCAGGGAGAGCAGCATCACCGCGGGCACGACGAGCAGCGCCACCTGCGCGCCGGAGGAGATCGCGATCTCGCTCGCGAGCCGCATCTTGCCGTTGCGCGCGATCACGACCGCGCCGCCGTGCTCGGCGGCGTTGCCGACGATCGCCACGATCACCGCGGCGATGAAGAACTCGCTCAGCCCGACCGCGCGCGCGAACGCGTCGAGCGAGTGGACGAGGATCTCGCTCACGAACGCGGTCGCGACGGTCGCCACGGCGAGCACGGCGAGCGCGCTCGCGAGCCGCCAGGAGCCCGCGGACGGCGCCTCGCGCTGGAGCTGGCGGTGGCGGCGCAGGTTGCGCCCGACGACGCCCAGGTAGACGAGCAGGAGCACGACCGCGACCGGGATCGACGCGACGACGACGCTGTGCCGGTCGGGGTCGCCGGTGTAGCCGAGCGCGACGGGCGCCGCGAGCGCGGCGACGCCGATGCCGACGAGCGCGACCTGGACGAGCAGCGAGCGCCGGTCGATCGGCGCGTCGTCGGGGCCGGCGAGCTGCGTGACGCCGAAGACGAGGAGCAGGTTCGAGATCACGCTCCCCGAGAGGGAGCCCCGCACCACCTGCGGCAGGTTCTCGTTGACCGCGAACAGGGCGATGATCAGCTCGGGCGCGTTCCCGAAGCTCGCGTTGAGGAAGCCGCCGACGCCCGCGCCGGTGTGCTCGGCCGCGTGCTCGGTCGACTCGCCGATCAGCCACGCGAGCGGGATGAGCGAGAGCGCCGCGAGGAGGAACAGCGTCACCTTCCCCGGCTCGAGCGCGAGGTCGACGGCAACGGTCGCGGGCGCGAGGGAGAGCGACGCCCAGAGGATCCTGCGGCCCACGGCGTCGCGTAGCCTAACGGGCGGTGCTCGAGGCGGTGCTCCGAAGGGAGCGCGCTTGTCAAGTCTTGCCAACCGAAAGGCGGCTCGCTCACAATCCAACCGTGGATCCGACGGACGACAGACGGCGGCGCCCCGACGCGCTCACGCTCCCGCTCCGTCCGCAGGACGAGGTGGCGTGCCGGCGCTGCGAGGTGCACTGCGACAAGGTCGTCTATCCGGCGGCGTGCCTCGAGCGCTCGTGCCCGTTCGTCTACGCCTACGAGGAGCACGGGCACACCTACATCGGCTGCATGCAGAAGATCTACGAGGTCGAGATCGACCTCGGCATGCTGCGCGCGGCCGAGCGGCGGCGGGACGGATTCGGCGCCGTGCGCGCCACCCGGGCGCCGCTGCCGATGTGCCGCTCCGGCGTCGAGCCCTGCTTCGGCGGCCGGCTGCCCGAGCTGGGCTGCGCGAACCCCGAGTTCAACGAGCTGCCGGCCGGGTCGCCGACGTTCCGCGTGTTCGCGCGGCTCGACTCCAAGTAGGCTCCGGCACGGCTCGCAGCGCGAGCACGCCGAGGCGTCACGCCGTCCAGCGGGCGTGCAGCTCCTTCGCCTTGCGCACCTCGTTCGCGTCGGGGCCGCGGTTCTCCGGGCCGGCGACCTCGAGCACGGCCGGCAGCTCCTGCAGGCGCGGGTTGGCGAGGAAGACGCCGAGCCGCTCGCCCAGCAGGCCCTCGAGGATGTTCGCGTGCCGGTCGCGGTTCGAGCCGAGCGGGGCCGCCGAGTCGTTGACGTGCAGCGCGCGCAGCCGGTCGAGCCCGATCGCCGCGTCGAGCTCGTCGAGGCACGCCTCCAGCGCGGCCGGGTCGGTCACGTCCACGCCGGACACGTAGAGGTGGCAGGAGTCGAGGCAGACGCCGAGCCGCGGGTGCCGGTCGAGCCGCTCGTAGAGGGTCGCCAGCTCCTCGATCGAGCGGCCGATCGTCCCGCCGGCTCCGGCCGAGTTCTCCATCAGCAGCCACGTCTCGTCGGTGGTGAGCGCGAGCACCTGCTCCATCGCCGGCAGCACGCGCTCGAGCCCCTTCTGGAGGCCGCTGCCGAGGTGCGAGCCGACGTGGAAGACGACGCCGTCCGCGCCGATCCCGCGGGCGACCTCCATCGTCGAGCGCAGCGCCGTCACCGAGCGCTCGTAGATCGAGTCGTCCGGCGCCGCGAGGTTGCAGAGGTAGAGCGCGTGGCAGAGGACGCCGCCGATGCCCGCCTCGGCGCGGCGCTCGCGGAAGCGCTCGAAGCTCCTCGGGTCGTGGTTCGTCGGGCGCCACGTGCGCGGGCTCTGGGTGAACACCTGTACCGACTCGGCGCCGATCGCCACGGCCCGGTCGATTGCGGTGTGGATGCCGCCGGAGGCCGAGACGTGCGCGCCGATCTGCACGCCCGCGACGCTACCGGAGCCGGACCGAGCGGCGCGCCGGCTCCCGCCCCGGCGCCGGGCAGCCGGTCGGCCTCGACCGCCACGGCACTACCATAGGCGCGCCGATGAGCGTCCGCGTCCGCATGGCTCCGAGCCCGACCGGGTTCCTGCACATCGGCGGCGTGCGCACCTTCCTCTTCAACTGGCTGTTCGCGCGCCAGCAGGGCGGCGAGATCCGGCTGCGGATCGAGAACACCGACACGAGCCGCGAGGTCGCGGAGGCGACGAGCCACATCCAGGAGTCGCTGCGCTGGCTCGGGAT
>JADGHP010000228.1 GCA_019683855.1 Thermoleophilia bacterium | reverse complement strand
CTTGAGAGCGGCTGATGGGACTCGAACCCACGACCTTCTGCATGGCAAGCAGACGCTCTAGCCAACTGAGCTACAGCCGCGTAGCTGCCGGCCAGTATAGCCCGGCCCGCCGCGGCCGGTCAGGCGCGGTCGAGCGCCTCGTTGACGAGGCGGTCGGCGAGGACGTTCCGCTCGCGGCGCACCGCCCGATAGGTCACCTTCCCGATCCGCCGCGCCAGCCGAGACGCCTCGAGCGAGAGCGCCCGCAGCGCCTCGTTCTTGACCCGGTACTCCCCGTTCATCTGCTTCACGAGCAGCTCCGAGTCGGAGACGACCTCGACCTCGGGGATGTGCAGCTCGAGCGCCTTCTCGAGCCCGGCGACGAGCCCGCGGTACTCGGCGACGTTGTTGGTGGCGACGCCGATCGCCTCCCCGTGCGCAGCGAGCACCGTGCCGTCCTCCGCCTCGATCACGTAGCCGTACGCCGCCGGGCCGGGGTTGCCGCGCGCGCCCCCGTCGGTGAAGAGCCGCGCCCTCACGCGGATCCCGTCACGGGACGTCCTCGAGCCGATACACGTCGTAGGCCGGCTCCTCGTAGGGGTGCGCGGCGACGAGCGCGTCGATCGCGGCGCGGAGCCGCTCGCCGGGCACCACCGTCTCGACGCGCAGCTCGGCGACCCGCTCCTCGGCGCCCGCCCGCCCGACGGCCGGGTCGGTGCCCTCGCCGCCGAGGAAAGTGCCGGTCCCGGCGGTGTACCACGAGCAGCGCTCGTAGTCGCCGATCCGCCCGGCCCCGGCCGCGAAGACCGCCTCGCGCGTCTCGTCGAGCGCCTCGCGGGGGACGAACCACACGAGCTTGTACCGGGGCTCCACGGGGCGAGCGGGACTCCTCCGCCTCGAGACGTCAGTCCGCGGTGTCGATCTGGGCCCGCTGGAGGCGACCCGAGTAGTCGACGTAGATCGACTTCCACTCGGTGAAGAGATCGAGCGCCGCCTGCCCCGCTTCTCGGTGGCCGTTGCCGGTGTCCTTGGTGCCGCCGAACGGCAGGTGCACCTCGGCGCCGATCGTTCCTGCATTCACGTACGTGATCCCGGCCTCGAGGTCGCGCATCGCGCGGAAGGCCGCGTTGACGTCCCGGGTGAAGATCGAGGACGAGAGCCCGTACGAGATCCCGTTCGCGACGCGGATCGCCTCGTCGAGGTCGCGGACGCGGATGAGCGCGGTCGTCGGCCCGAAGATCTCCTCCTGGGCGATCCGCATCTGCGGGTCGACGTCCCCGAAGATCGTCGGCCGGTAGTAGAACCCGCGCGCCAGGTCGCCCTCGGTCGCGACCTCGCCGCCGGTGAGGAGCTTCGCGCCCTCGTCCTTGCCGATCTGCGTGTACGAGTGGATCTTCTCGAGCGCCGCGCGGTTGATCACCGGGCCGACGTCTGTGTCCTCCTCCCAGCCGGGGCCGAGCCGGAGCCGCTCGGCGGCGTCGACGAGCCGCTTCTCGAGCGTGTCGTACACCTTCTCGTGCACGATCACGCGCGAGGCGGCGGTGCAGCGCTGGCCGGAGGTGCCGAACGCCGACCAGACGATCCCGTCCACGGCGAGGTCGAGGTCGGCGTCGTCCATGACGATGATCGCGTTCTTGCCGCCGAGCTCGAGGTGGACGTGCTTGAGCGTATCGGCGCCGGCCCTGAGCACCGCGACGCCGGTCTCGCGCGAGCCGGTGACGCTGATCACGCGCACGTCGGGGTGGCGCACGAGCCGCTCGCCGACGGTGCCGCCGCCGCCGTGGACGAGGTTGACCACCCCGGCGGGGACTCCGGCCTCGGCGGCGAGCTCGACGAAGCGCACCGCCAACGCTGGCGTGTCCATTGCCGGCTTCAGCACCACCGTGTTGCCGCAGACGAGCGCCGGGATCAGCTTCCACGAGGGGATGGCGACGGGGAAGTTCCAGGGCGTGATCGCGCCGACGACCCCGATCGGCGCTCGCACGCTCATGTTCCACTTGTTCGGCAGCTCGGAGGGCGTCGTCTGGCCGAAGAGGCGCCTGCCCTCGCCGGCCATGTAGTAGGTGATGTCGATCGCCTCCTGGACGTCGCCGCCCGCCTCGGCGCGCACCTTCCCCATCTCGTGCGTCATCAGCTCGGTAAGCGCGGGCTTCTCCCGCTCGAGGATGCGCGCCAGCCGGAAGAGGATCTCGCCGCGCTTGGGGGCCGGCACGAGCCGCCACTCCTCGAACGCGGCCTTCGCCGCCTCGACGGCGCGGTCGACGTCCTCGGCGCCCGAGCGGGGGAAGACGCCGATCGTCTCGCCGTCCGCGGGGCTCGTGCTCTCGAAGGTCTCGCCGGAGGCGGCGTCCACCCACTCGCCGCCGATCAAGTTGTGGAAGCTCTTCGTCTGGGTCGTCGCCATGCCCCGAGTCTAGGGCACGGCGGCGGGGCCGGCCCGCTACGCAGCGGGCGGGTCGGTGTCCGGGAAGGTGCCCGGGATGCGGACGCGGCGGCGGTCGCGGATGCGCCGACGCTCCTGGAGGTCGAACGGCGGCGTCTGCCCCTGGCGGCGGTCGCCTCCCCGGCGGCGGTCGACGATGACGGTCACGTTCGGGTTGTCCTTGTAGTACTCGACCATCTTCTCGTACAGCTCGTCGGCCAGCTCGCGCGGGATCACGCAGTAGATCAT
>JADGHP010000227.1 GCA_019683855.1 Thermoleophilia bacterium | reverse complement strand
GAACTTCCGCGTCGTCGGCTTCGCCGAGCTGCCCCGGCTCGAGGAGCTGGCCGCCGTCGCGCGCCGCCACGGGCTCCCGCTCGTCGACGACCTCGGCTCGGGCGCGCTCCACCCGCCAAGTAACACGTTGTTACAAGGAGAGCCCGAGCCGACCGCGCGCGAGGCGCTCGCCGCCGGGGCGGATCTCGTCTGCTTCTCGGGCGACAAGCTGCTCGGCGGACCGCAGGCGGGGATCGTCGTCGGGCGAGCCGACCTCGTCGAGCGGCTGCGCCGCCACCCGCTGCAGCGGGCGCTCCGCATCGACAAGCTCTCGCTCGCCGCGCTCGAGGGCACGCTGCTGCTCCACCTGGACGCGCCGCAGCGGATCCCGGTGCTGCGGATGCTCGCCCAGGACCCGGCTGCGGTGCGCGCCCGGGCGGAGCGGCTCGCGGCGGCCACAGGCGGCGTGGTCGAGGAGACGGTCGGCCGCGTCGGCGGCGGCGCGCTCCCGCTCGCCGAGCCGCGGAGCTTCGCCTGCGCGCTCGACGAGAGCCTGGCGCGGCCGCTGCGGACCGGCGAGCCGCCGGTCGTGGGCGTCGTCCGCGACGGGCGCCTCCTGCTCGACTGCCTCACGCTGAGCGACGCCGAGGCCGAGGAAGTGGCGGCGGCGGTGCGCGCGCTCTCCTGAGGAGGCGCCCCCGCGGGACGTGTCCCGGTGTCGGACACCGTGACGGGAGCGCCGCGGAAGCGTGACGCCCCGCTAGCGTCCGGGTCATGCCGCTGACCGTCGGCACCGCCGGGCACATCGACCACGGCAAGACGGCGCTCGTCGAGGCGCTCACGGGCCGCAACACCGATCGGCTGCCGCAGGAGCGCGAGCGCGGCATCTCGATCGACCTCGGCTACGCGCCGCTCGAGCTGCCCGACGGGACGCGGCTCTCGGTCGTGGACGTGCCCGGGCACGAGCGGTTCGTGCGCACGATGGTGGCCGGAGCGACCGGCATCGACCTGTTCCTGCTCGTCGTCGACGCCGTCGAGGGCGCGCGGCCGCAGACGCACGAGCACCTCGCGATCCTGCGCCTGCTCGGCGTCGAGCGCGGCGTCGTCGCGCTGACGAAGGCCGACCTCGCCGACGAGGAGACGCTCGCGCTCGCGCGGGAGGAGGCGGCGGAGCTCGTCCCGGGCGCGCCCGTCGTCGCCACGAGCGCGCGCACCGGCACCGGGCTCGACGAGCTGCGCGCGACGCTCGCGCAGGTCGCGGCCGGCGTGAAGCGACCCCGTCTCGACGGGCCGGCGCGCCTCTACGTCGACCGCGCCTTCTCGCTGCGCGGCATCGGCACGGTCGCGACCGGGACGCTCTGGTCGGGCTCGATCGGCGAGGGCGACGAGCTGCGCCTCGAGCCCGCGGGACGACCCGTGCGGATCCGCAGCGTGCAGGTGCACGACCGGCCGGTGGAGCGCGCCGAGGCGGGACAGCGGGTCGCCGTCGCGCTGCCGGGTCTCCAGCGGCACGAGCTGCGCCGGGGCGACGCCCTCGTCGCCCCGCGCGCCTTCCGGCCGAGCTACCGGCTCGACGTGGCCCTGGAGACCCTGGCGGAGATCCCGCCGCGCGTGCACGTCCACCACGGCACCGCGGACGTCGTCGCCCGCGTCGCGCGCGTCGGCGAGCGGTACGCGCAGCTGCGGCTCGCCGAGCCGGTCGTGGCGGCGCGCGGCGACCGCGTCGTGCTGCGCGCGGGCACGACCGTCGGCGGCGGGCGCGTCCTCGATCCGGCGCCGCCCAGGCACGCGAGCGCCGAGCGGATGGAGCTCCTCGATCGCGGCGAGATCGCCGCCACCGTGCACGCTCCGGTGCGCGAGGACGAGCTGCGTCGGCTCGCCGAGGGCCCGCTAGAGGGGGTCGAGCGCGCTGGCGGCTGGGTCTTCTCGCGCGCGTGGCTCGCGGATCTGCGCGCCGAGCTGGAGCGGCGGCTCGACGCAGCGGATCCGCTCGACCCGGGCATCCCGCCGCCGGCGGAGCCGTGGGCGGCCGCGGTCGAGCCGCTGCTTCGGCGCGAGCGCCGGGGCGCCAAGCTCTACCGGCCCGGCGCCGCCGCCCGGCTCGGCGCGCGCGCCGAGGCGGCGGCGGCGCTCGAGGCGCGGCTCGGCCTGGAGCCGGTCAAGGTGGAGGACCGCGCGCTCGCGCGCTTCCTCGAGGAGCAGGGGCGGCTCGTCCGGGTCGGCGACGGCTACGCGGTCTCGCCGGCGGCGTACGAGCAGGCGCGCGCGGCGCTCGTCGCCGAGTGCGAGGCTGCCGGCCGGATCACGCTCGCCCGCTTCCGCGACCTCCTGGGCGTCGGCCGCAGGACCGCGCAGCTCCTGCTCGAGCGGATGGACGCCGACGGGGTGACGCGCCGCGTCGGCGACGAGCGCGTCCTGCGGCGGCGCGCAGGGTGAGAGAGCGTCCGCCGGTGGACGCGTACGTGCTCCTGGAGACCGGCCGCGGCCCGCTTGCGGGCTAGCCGTGCAGGCTAGCTCGGTGCGCCGAAGCCCCCGCCGCCGGGAGTCTCGATCCGCAGGAGGTCGCCGGCTCGGAGTTGGCGCGTCACCTTCGCCGGCTGCTCCTCGCCGTTGACGAGCGTGCGCCCCGGCGCGCCGTCGCCGCCCCCGGCCGCGCCGCGCGGGGCGCGCGCCCGC
>JADGHP010000226.1 GCA_019683855.1 Thermoleophilia bacterium | reverse complement strand
GCCGTCCGAGCGCGTCCAGCCGAGGAGCTCGATCAGCCCCCGCCGGCGCCGGCGCCGCTCGCCGGGCACCGTCGGCACGGTCGGCGTCCCCTCCTTGATCCAGCCGTGCTCGAGGGCGACCTCCTGGCAGAGCGGGCAGACGTCGACGAGCTCCGCCCCCTCCTCGGGCGCGAAGCGGACCGCGCGCTCGCCCATCAGGAGCGTACGCTCGCACACCGCGCACGTCCGCGTCGTCGACACCTTCGTCACGCGCACACCGCGAGTCTAGCCCGAAGCCGCCGCCGGCTTGTGGAGGCCTGCTCGGACCCCTACCGCCGCGTGGGAGCTTCGGGAACGGCGAGGGCTCAGACCTTCGCCTCTTCCCGCTCCTTGCGCGCCTGCTCGATCACCTTCTGCGCGACGTGCGGCGGGACCTCCTCGTAGCGGAGGAAGCTCATCGTGTAGTCGCCGCGACCGCCGGTCATCGAGGTGAGCGCCTGCGAGTAGGTGAGGATCTCCGCCATCGGCACCTCGGCGCGGATGGTGGTCATGCCGCCGCGCGGCTCCATTCCCTGCAGGCGCCCGCGCCGGGCGTTGAGGTCGCCGTTGACGGCGCCCACCGACTCGTCGGGAACCGTCACCTCGAGCTGCATGATCGGCTCGAGCAGCACCGGGTCGGCCTTCTGGTAGGCCTCTTTGAAGGCCATCGAGCCGGCGATCTTGAACGCCATCTCGGAGGAGTCGACCGAGTGCTCCATCCCGTCGACGAGCCGCACGCGGACGCCCTGGACGGGGGCGCCGGCGAGCTCGCCGTGCTCCATCGCCTCGCGCACGCCCTTGTCGACCGCCGGCCGGAAGCCCTGCGAGATGACGCCGCCGACGATCTCGTCGACGAACTCGTAGCCCATCTCGCCGTCGGTGGCCGGCAGCGGCTCCAGCACGAGCTCGCAGTCGCCGAACTGGCCGCGCCCGCCGGTCTGCTTCTTGTAGCGGTGCCGGGCGCGCGCCGACTTGCGGATCGTCTCCTTGTAGGGGACGCGCGGCGGGTGCAGGTCGACCTCGACGTGGAAGCGGCTGCGCAGACGGTCGACCGCGACCTCCACCTGCATCTGCGAGAGACCCGACAGGAGCTGCTCCCCGGTCTGCGGGTCGCGGCGCAGGACGAGGGTCGGATCCTCCTCGCTCAGGCGGCGCAAGCCGGAGGCCATCTTCTCCTCGTCACCCTTCGCGCGCGGCGTGACCGCGAAGCTCATCACCGGCTCGGGGAAGTCGATGCGCGGCGGCTCGACGGGCACCTCGTGGTCGACGAGCACGTCCCCGGTCACGACGTCCTTCAACTTGGCGACCGCGCCGAGGTCGCCGACGCCGAGCGCGTCGACCGGCTCGGTGTCCTTGCCCTGGACGAGCAGCACCTGGCCGAGGCGCTCCTTCGCGTGGGTGCGCGGGTCGACGAGCGTCGTGTCGCCGGTGATCGGCCCGGCGAGGACGCGGAAGCAGCTGATCCGGCCCGTGAACGGGTCGGCGATCGTCTTGAAGACGAACACCGCCTGCTTCGCGTCGCCGAACTCGATCGTCGTCCCCTTGCGAGCCGGCGAGGGGACGCCCTCGACGAGCAGGTCGAGGAGCGCCGTCGTGCCGAGGTTCTTGGTCGCGACGCCGCAGGCGACCGGGTAGAGCTCGTCGCGGGTGACGGCGTCCTTGAGCGCCGCCGCGACGGCGTCGGCCGGCAGCTCCTCGCCCTCGAGGTAGCGCGCCATCAGCTCCTCGTCGGTCTCGACGACGGCGTCGAGCAGCCTCTCGCGGTGCTCCTGCACCAGGTCGGCCATGTCGTCGGGGATCGGCTGCGGGCCGGCCTCCCGCCCGCCCGAGGGGTCCAGGTAGGCGCACATGTGCAGCAGGTCGACGACGCCTCGCATCTCGTGCTCCGACCCGATCGGGAGCTGGATGGCGACGCAGCGGTCCGAGAGCTGCGCGCGCGCCGCCTCGAGCGTGCGGAAGAAGTCGGCGCGCTCGCGGTCGAGCATGTTCACGAACAGGACGCGCGAGAGCCCGTAGCGCTCCGCGCGCGCCCAGACGCGACTCGTGTTCACCTCGACTCCCATCACGCCGCTCAACACGACGAGCGCGCCCTCCACGACGCGCAGCGCCGCCGCCGTGTCCGCCTGGAAGCCGGCGTCCCCGGGCGTGTCGACGAGGTTGATCTTGCGGCCCTGCCAGTCGAGGTGGAGGAGCGAGCCGGAGAGCGACATCGCGCGCCGGTGCTCGTGCTCGTCCCAGTCGGAGACCGTGCTGCCCTGCTCGACCGAGCCGAGCCGCGTCGTCTTTCCCGCCTGGAAGAGCAGCGCCTCCACGAGCGAGGTCTTCCCGACCCCGCGGTGACCGACGACGGCGACGTTGCGGATCTTCCCGGGCTCGAAGGCAGGCATCAGGCGGGTGTCCTCCGTTGCGTGGCTTCCGGCGCGCATCGTACCCCGGTCGAGCGGCGCGACGACCCGGGCTCTCGCAGGGAGCGCGGCTACAGCGGCGCGCGGGCGCCGGCGGCGGCGAGCCGCGCCTTGAGGCGCAGGATCGCCTTCGTGTGGAGCTGGGAGACCCGCGACTCGGTGACCCCGAGCACCTCGCCGATCTCGCGCAGGGTCAGCTCCTCGTAGTAGTAGAGCGTGACGACGAGCTTCTCCCGCTCCGGCAG
>JADGHP010000225.1 GCA_019683855.1 Thermoleophilia bacterium | reverse complement strand
ATCCCGAGCCAGCGCAGCGACTCCTGGATGTGGCTCGTCGCCTCCGCGACCTCGCGGCTCGTGTCGGTGTTCTCGATCCGCAGCCGGATCTCGCCGCCCCGCTGGCGCGCGAACAGCCAGTTGAAGAGGAACGTGCGCACGCCGCCGATGTGCAGGAACCCGGTCGGGCTCGGAGCCATGCGGACGCGGACGCTCATCGGCGCGGCTCATGGTAGTGCCGCCGCCGCGACCGCCGACCGCTCGCCGTCGGACGGAGCCGGCGCGCCGCTCGCCCCGGCTCCGCTAGCGTCGGCTGCGTGCAGATCGGCGCGCACGTCTCGGCCTCCGGCGGCATCCACACCGCGATCGACCGGGCCGTCGCGATCGGCGCGGAGTCGGTGCAGGTGTTCACCCAGAGCCCGCGCACGTGGCGCCCGACGAGGCACGACCCGAGGAGCTTCGAGCGCTTCCGCGCGCGCCGCGCCGAGGCGGGGATCGGCGGCGTCCTCTGTCACGCGCTCTACCTCTGCAACCTCGCGGCGCCGGACGACTCGATCTACGAGCGCTCGGTGGCGGCCCTGCGCTCGACGATGGAGGTCGCCCGCGGGATCGGCGCCGACGGCGTCGTCTTCCACGTCGGCTCCCACCTCGGCAGCGGCCTCGAGGCGGGGCTTCGGCGCGTGCTGCCGGCGATGGAGCAGGTGCTCGCGCTCACCACCGACGAGACGTGGCTGCTGATGGAGAACTCGGCCGGCGCCGGCGGGACGATCGGCCGCTCGATCGAGGAGCTGGCGACCCTCTACGAGCGGCTCGACCGGCACCCGCGGCTCGGCGTCTGCCTCGACTCCTGCCACCTCTACGTGTCCGGCGTGGACGTGACCGACCCGGCCGCGCTGGAGGCGTGCCTCGACGAGCTCGACGCGGCGATCGGGCTCGACCGGCTGCGCGCGCTGCACGTCAACGACTCGGCGGCCCCGCTCGGCTCGAACCGCGACCGGCACGCGAACATCCTCGAGGGCCTGCTGGGCGAGCGGCTCGGCGTCTTCCTCGCCAACCCGCGCCTGCAGGAGCTGCCGGCCGTGCTCGAGGTCGCCGGCCCGGAGAACCGCGGCCCCGACGCGAACGAGGTGCGCAAGGCGAAGGAGCTGCACGCCCGCTGGACGGCGTGACGCCTCGGCGTGCTCGCGCTGCGAGCCGTGCCGGAGCCTACTTGGAGTCGAGCCGCGCGAACACGCGGAACGTCGGCGACCCGGCCGGCAGCTCGTTGAACTCGGGGTTCGCGCAGCCCAGCTCGGGCAGCCGGCCGCCGAAGCAGGGCTCGACGCCGGAGCGGCACATCGGCAGCGGCGCCCGGGTGGCGCGCACGGCGCCGAATCCGTCCCGCCGCCGCTCGGCCGCGCGCAGCATGCCGAGGTCGATCTCGACCTCGTAGATCTTCTGCATGCAGCCGATGTAGGTGTGCCCGTGCTCCTCGTAGGCGTAGACGAACGGGCACGAGCGCTCGAGGCACGCCGCCGGGTAGACGACCTTGTCGCAGTGCACCGCGCAGCGCCGGCACTCCACCTCGTCCTGCGGACGGAGCGGGAGCGTGAGCGCGTCGGGGCGCCGCCGTCTGTCGTCCGTTGGATCCACGGTTGGATTGTGGGCGAGCCGCCTTTCGGTTGGCAAGACTTGACAAGCGCCGTGTTTTCGGCTTGCGGAAACGCCTTCGCGCGCAGGAGAGCCGCCGCACGAGACTCGGGTACGAGGACCGCCTCGAGCACCGACCGTTAGGCTACGCGGCGCCGTGGGCCGCAGGATCCTCTGGGCGTCGCTCTCCCTCGCGCCCGCGACCGTTGCCGTCGACCTCGCGCTCGAGCCGGGGAAGGTGACGCTGTTCCTGCTGGCGGCGCTCTCGCTCATCCCGCTCGCCTGGCTGATCGGCGAGGCGACCGAGCACGCGGCCGAGCACACCGGCGCGGGCATCGGCGGCTTCCTCAACGCGAGCTTCGGGAACGCGCCCGAGCTGATCATCGCCCTGTTCGCGGTCAACGAGAACCTGCCGCAGGTGGTGCGCGGCTCCCTCTCGGGGAGCGTGATCTCGAACCTGTTGCTCGTCTTCGGCGTCACGCAGCTCGCCGGCCCCGACGGCGCGCCGATTGACCGGCGCTCGCTGCTCGTCCAGGTCGCGCTCGTCGGGATCGGCGTCGCCGCGCTCTCGGCGCCCGTCGCGCTCGGCTACACCGGCGACCCCGACCGGCACGGCGTCGTCGTCGCGTCGATCCCGGTCGCGGTCGTGCTCCTGCTCGTCTACCTCGGCGTCGTCGGGCGCAACCTGCGCCGCCACCACCAGCTCCAGCGCGAGGGGCCGTCCGCGGGCTCGTGGTCGCTTCCCGGCTCCCTCGCCGTGCTCGCCGTGGCGACCGTCGCGACTGCGTTCGTGAGCGAGATCCTCGTCCACTCGCTCGACGCGTTCGCGCGCGCCGTCGGGCTGAGCGAGTTCTTCATCGCCGCGGTGATCGTGGCGATCGTGGGCAACGCGGCCGAGCACGGCGGCGCGGTCGTGATCGCGCACAACGGCAAGATGCGGCTCGCGAGCGAGATCGCGATCTCGTCGAGCGCGCAGGTGGCGCTGCTCGTCGTGCCCGCGGTGATGCTGCTCTCCCTGCTCTTCGCGCACCCGCTCGCGCTCTCGTTTCGCTGGATCGAGCTCGTGG
>JADGHP010000224.1 GCA_019683855.1 Thermoleophilia bacterium | reverse complement strand
TGTCGCTTGCGACGCTGCTCGAGCGGATGTCCGCCGGCCCGGCGCGGATCTTCGGGATCGAGCGGCCGCGGGTCGCCGTCGGCGCGCGCGCGAACCTCGTCCTGCTCGATCTGGAGCGCGAGTGGCGGGTGGGGGAGCGGCCGTTCCGCTCGCGCTCGCGCAACTCGTGGTTGCTCGGCGAGAAGCTGCGCGGCGCGGTCGCGCTGACGATCGCGGGAGGCGCGGTGGTGTTCGAGTGACGAGCGGGTTCCTCGCCCTCGCGGACGGCGCCGTCTTCCACGGCGTCTCGGTCGGCGCCCCCGGCGTCGCCGCCGGCGAGGCGGTGTTCACGACGGGCATGTCCGGCTACCAGGAGGCGGTCACCGACCCGAGCTTCGCCGAGCAGCTCGTCTGCTTCACCGCGCCGATGATCGGCAACTACGGCGTCGCCGAGGAGCGGTCCGAGTCGGCGCGGACGCACGCGCTCGCCGTCCTGATGCGGGAGGCGCGCGGCCCCGCGTGGACGGACTGGCTGCGGGAGCGCGGCGTCGTCGCGCTCACCGGGATCGACACGCGCAGCCTCGTCCTCCGCCTCCGCGAGGAGGGCTCGATGCCGGCGGTCGCGGTCGCCGGCGAGGAGCTCGCGGTCGAGGAGGCGGTCCGCCTCGCCCGGGAGACGCCGCCGATGAGCGGGCGCGCCCTCGTCGCGGGCGTGTCGACCCCCGAGCCGTTCGTGCACGCCCCGGAGGGACGCGTGCGGGTCGCCGTCGTCGACTACGGCGTCAAGCGGTCGGTGCTGCGCCGGCTGGCGAAGGCGGGCGCGGCGGTCACCGTCTACCCGCACTCGGTCGACGCGGACGAGCTCGCCGGCTACGACGGCGTGCTGCTCTCGCCCGGCCCCGGCGACCCGGAGCCGCTCGCGGCCGAGGTCGAGACCGTGCGCGAGCTGCTCGGCCGGACGAACGTGCTCGGCATCTGCCTCGGCCACCAGCTCCTCGCGCTCGCGACCGGCCACGAGACGTTCAAGCTCCCCTTCGGCCACCGCGGCTCGAACCATCCCGTGCTCGAGCGGCGCAGCGGCCGGGTGCTCGTGACGAGCCAGAACCACGGCTTCGCGGTGCGCGCCTCCGACGAGGCCGAGGCGACCCACGTCTCCCTCTACGACGGCACCGTCGAGGGGCTCGAGCTGCCGGAGCTGCGCGCCCGCTCGCTCCAGTTCCACCCGGAGGCGGGCCCCGGGCCGCACGACGCGTGGCCGCTGCTCGAGCGGTGGGTCGACGAGGTGGCGGAGGCGGTGCATGCCTAGGCGCAGCGACCTCGAGAGCATCTGCATCCTCGGCTCCGGCCCGATCGTGATCGGCCAGGCGGCCGAGTTCGACTACGCGGGCTGCCAGGCGCTGAAGGTGCTGCGCCAGGACGGGTTCCGCACGATCGTGGTCAACTCGAACCCGGCGACGATCATGACCGACCCGGGCTTCGCCGACCGCACCTACCTCGAGCCGCTCGATCTCGAGGGCGTCGCCGACGTGCTGCGCCGCGAGCGCCCGGACGCGCTCCTGCCGACGATGGGCGGGCAGACGGCGCTCAACCTCGCGCGCGAGCTCGCCACCTCCGGCACCCTCGCCGAGCTCGGCGTCGAGCTGATCGGCGCCGACCTCGAGGCGATCGAGCGCGCCGAGGATCGCCAGCTCTTCAAGCGGGCGGTCGAGTCGTGCGGGCTGCGGGTGCCGCGCTCCACGATCGTCACCGACCTCGCGCAGCTCGACGAGATCGCGGTTCCCGCGGTGGTGCGCCCGGCGTTCACCCTGGGCGGGCACGGCGGCGGCTTCGTGCAGACGCGGGAGGAGCTGCGCCGCCAGGTCGAGCTCGGCCTGGCGGAGTCCCCGATCGGGCAGGTGCTCGTCGAGGAGTCGGTGCGCGGCTGGGACGAGTTCGAGCTCGAGGTCGTCCGCGACCGGGTCGACAACGTGGTGATCGTCTGCTCGATCGAGAACCTCGACCCGATGGGCGTGCACACGGGCGACTCGGTCACGGTCGCCCCGCAGATGACGCTCCCCGACGAGGCCTACCAGGAGCTGCGCGACGCGGCGGCGGCCGTGATCCGCGCGGTCGGCGTCGACACCGGCGGCTCCAACATCCAGTTCGCCCGCAGCCGCGAGACGGGCGAGGTGCGCGTGATCGAGATGAACCCGCGCGTCTCCCGCTCCTCCGCGCTCGCCTCGAAGGCGACCGGCTACCCGATCGCGAAGGTGGCCGCCAAGCTCGCCGTCGGCTACACGCTCGACGAGATCCCCAACGACCTCACCGGGACGACGCCCGCGAGCTTCGAGCCGACGCTCGACTACGTCGTCGTCAAGTTCCCGCGCTTCGCCTTCGAGAAGTTCCCCGGCGCCGACCGCACCCTCGGCACCCAGATGAAGTCGGTGGGGGAGGCGATGGGGATCGGCCGCACCTTCGCGGAGGCGTTCCTGAAGGCGATGCGCTCGCGCGAGCTGGACGCGGGCGCGGCGACGCCGTGGCAGACGCTCGACGACGTGCCCGGGGACGTGCACCCGTTCTTCCGGGAGGAGATCGCGCGGATCCGCGAGGCGCTCGCGGGCATCGGCTCGCTGGAGGAGCTCGGCGCCAGCGACTGGCTGCGGCTGAAACGGCTCGGCCTCTCCGATGCCGAGATCGCGGCCGCCGCCGGCGTGTCGGAGGAGGCGGCGCG
>JADGHP010000223.1 GCA_019683855.1 Thermoleophilia bacterium | reverse complement strand
CCGAGCAGGAGCTCCGCGATCTGGATCGCGTTGAGCGCGGCGCCCTTGTTGAGGTTGTCGCAGGCGAGGAAGAGGGCGAGGCCGTTCTCGGCGGCGCGGTCGGGGCGGATCCGGCCCACGAGCACCTCGTCGGTGCGCGCAGCGTCCCGCGGGGTCGGCACGTCGACGACGCGCACCGACGGCGCCTCGGCCAAGAGCGACGATGCCTGCTCCGGCGAGAGCGGCTCCTCGAGCTCCACCCAGACGGCCTCCGCGTGACCGACGAGCACGGGCACGCGCACCGTCGTCGCGCTGATCGGAAGCTCGGGCAGCTCCAGGATCTTGCGGGTCTCGGCGCGGAGCTTCGACTCCTCGTCGGTCTCGTCGCCGACCCAGCTCCAGTCCATGCCCAGGTTGTGCTCCTCGGGCGGCTCGCGGCGGAGCTGCTCCATGCGCTGCGCGCCGGCGCCGGAGACAGACTGGTACGTCGCGACGCGCACGCGCCGCAGCCCCGCGGCGTCGTGGAGCGGCTTGAGGACACACGTGAGCGGGATCGTGCAGCAGTTCGGGTTCGCGACCACGCGCGTCGTCTGGATCGCCTCGAGCGCGCGCTCCCCGTTCACCTCGGGCACGACGAGCGGGTAGTCCGGCTCCAGCCGGTAGGCGCTCGACTTGTCGACGACGAGCGCGCCGCCGCGCACCGCGTGCGGGACGAGCTCCCGCGACGCCGACGTCCCGACCGAGAAGAGCGCGACGTCGAGGTCGCCTGCGGCGAGCGCGTCCGGCGTCGCCTCCTCGACGACCAGGCCACCGTCCAGCTCACGGCCGGCGGAGCGCGCCGACGCGAACGCGCGCACGCGCTCGTAGCCGCGCTCGCGCAGCAGCCGCAGCGTCACCGTGCCGACGGCCCCGGTCGCGCCGACGACGCCGATGCGCGCGTCGCGGCTCACGCGCGCCCCAGCTCGAAGGCGTCGTGCAGCGCCGTGACGGCGCGCGGCACGTCCTCGGTGCGCACGTGGCAGGCGATCTTGATCGGCGAGGTCGAGATCACCCGCGACTCGACGCCGATCCGGTCGAGCGTCGCGAAGGTCTTCGCGGCGATGCCCGGGTGGCTCTTCATCCCGGCGCCGACGAGGCTCACCTTGCCGAGGTCGTCGCGCATCGACCACTCGACGTCGAGCGCGCCGAGCACCTCCTCGCAGGCGGCGCGGTCCTCGAGCGGCGCGCTGAAGACGATCTCGTCGCTCGTCACCTGCAGGATCGTGTCGACGTTGACGTTCGCCGCGGCGAGCCGCTCGAACAGCGTCGCCGGCTCGATCTCGCGCACGCGGTAGAGCGGCTCGCAGTCGACGTGGGCGACGCCGCTGATGATTGCCTTCTCGAGCACCGGATCCTCCTCGTCGACGATCCACGTCCCCTCCGCCTCGGAGAAGGTGGAGCGGACGTGGAGCCGCACGTCGTGGTTGCGCGCGAACTCGACCGAGCGGAGCTGGAGCACCTTCGCCCCGCTCGCGGCGAGCTCGAGCATCTCCTCGTAGGTCACCGCCGGCAGCTTGCGCGCGTGCGGGACGATGCGCGGGTCGGCGGTGTAGACGCCCTCGACGTCGGTGTAGATCTCGCAGGCGCGCGCGCCGAGGGCCGCCGCGAGCGCGACCGCGGTCGTGTCCGACCCGCCCCGGCCGAGCGTCGTCACGTCGTGCGAGTCGGCCGAGACGCCCTGGAAGCCGGCGACGAGCACGACCCGCCCGGCGTCGAGCGCGTCGTTGATCCGCGTCGCCCGCACCTCCGCGATCTTCGCCTTGCCGTGCACCGTGTCGGTGACGATCCCGGCCTGGGAGCCGGTGAGCGAGATCGCCTCGTGCCCGAGGTCGTGGATCGCCATGGCGCAGAGCGCGTTCGAGATCCGCTCGCCGACCGAGATGAGCATGTCGTACTCGCGCGGGTGCGGCCGCGGCGACACCTCGTAGGCGAGCCGGATCAGCTCGTCGGTCGTGTCGCCCATCGCCGACAGGACGCCGACGACGCGATTGCCCGCCTCGCGGGCGGCGACGAGGCGGCGGGCGACGTCCCTGATCTTCTGCGTGTCGGCGACGGACGTGCCGCCGAACTTCATGACGAGCAGGTTGCCTCCGCGCGCGTCGCCCCCGGCTGCGGCGTCGGCCGCGACCTCCGGCACGGCTTCGTACTGGGTCGTTGCCACCGTCCAAGTGTAGGCTGGGCCTCGGGACGGACGGCGGTGCCCTTGTGCGCTTTAGGGTCGCGCGTCCGCGTGCCGCGCGCTCCGGCTACATCTCGCGGCGTCCGGCGAGCGCACGCCCGAGCGTCACTTCGTCCGCGTACTCCAGATCGCCGCCGACGGGGAGCCCGCTCGCGAGCCGCGTCACCCGGACGCGGCCGCGGAGCCGGTCGGCGAGGTAGGCCGCGGTCGCCTCGCCGGTCGTGTTCGGGTTGGTGGCGAGCACGACCTCGCGCACGCCCTCCCGCTCGACGCGGTGCAGCAGCTCGTCGATGCGCAGGTGCTCGGGCTCGACGCCGTCGAGCGGAGAGAGGGCGCCGCCGAGCACGTGGTAGAGGCCCCGGTACTCCGCCGTCCGCTCCAGCGAGACGACGTCCACCGGCTGCTCGACGACGCAGATCGCCGTCCGGTCGCGCCGCGGGTCGAGGCAGATCGCGCACAGCTCCTCCTCGGTGAGGTGGCCGCATGCGCGACAGAAGCGGAC
>JADGHP010000222.1 GCA_019683855.1 Thermoleophilia bacterium | reverse complement strand
AGGAGGTTGCGGATCCAGTGGATGCCCTCCGGGTCGAGGCCGTTGACCGGCTCGTCGAGGATCACCGTGCTGGGGTCGCCGAGCAGCGCCGTTGCGATCCCGAGCCGCTGGCTCATGCCGAGCGAGAACTGGCCGGCGCGCTTCTTGGCGACCTCGTGCAGGCCGACGAGGTCGATCAGCTCGTGCACGCGCCGCTTCGGGATCCCATGGGTCTGCGCGAGCGCGAGCAGGTGGTTGTAGGCGGAGCGACCGGTGTGGACGGAGCGCGCCTCGAGCAGGGCGCCGACCTCGTGCAGGGGCGCGACGTGCTCGCGGTAGTGCTTGCCGTTGACGGTGACGTCGCCCGCGGTGGGGGCGTCGAGGCCGAGGATCAGCCGCATGGTCGTGGACTTGCCCGAGCCGTTCGGGCCGAGGAAGCCGGTGACGACGCCCGGCCGGACCGTGAAGCTGAGGTCGTCGACGGCTCGCTTCGTGCCGTAGTGCTTCGTGAGGTTCCGGGCTTCGATCACGCTCGCACCGTATCGGCCGGAGCCTCGGCCGGTTCTGAACGCAACCTGAACGGCGAGCCGCCCTGCCGGCGACAGGCTGACCCTACGGGGGCTCATCTGCCGCGGCGTCGAGCTCCGGGTCCGCTCCGCGTCGTTTCCGTCTCCGCGGCGCCTGCGGGGTCGAGGCGCCGGAGCGCCAGGCACACCTCGGCCCCGCCGGCGCTCGAGCCGCCGAGCGTCACGCGGCCGCCGTGGGCGTCGAGGATCGCCTTGACGATCGCCAGTCCGAGCCCCGCGCCCGCGCCGGCCCTGGACGAGTCCGCGCGCGTGAAGCGCTCGAAGGCGACGGCGCCGAAGTCTGCTGGGAAGCCCGGACCGTCGTCTGCGACGTGGATCTCGACATCGGCCGCGGCCTCGAGCGCTTGGAGCCGGATCGTGCCGCCGCCGTGGCGGAGGGCGTTGTCGACGAGGTTGCCGAGCGCCTGCTCGAGCCGTAGCCGGTCGCCGAGCACGCGCAACGGGCGGTCGGCGTCGACCTCGATCCGTCGCTCCGCCTCGGTCGCGCGGCGGGCGAAGCGCACGGCGACGTCCGTGAGCAGCTCTCGGACGTCGACGGGCTCGAGACGAAGCGGGAGCCTGCCTTCGTCGAGGCGGGCGAGAAGCAGGAGGTCGTCGGCGAGCTGGGAGAGGCGGTCCGCCTCTTCGCCGATGGACTGCAGCGCGGCGCGCAGCTCTGGCTCGCCGCGGGGCCGGTCGAGGGCGACGTCGACCTCGGCGCGGAGCAGGGCGATGGGCGTGCGGAGCTCGTGGGCGGCGTCGGCGACGAAGGCGCGCTCTTGCTTCATTCCCCGCTCGATGCGGGCGAGCATGGCGTTGAGAGTCTCCCCGAGGCGGGCGAGCTCGTCGCGTGCTCGCGGCACCGGGAGCCGCTCCGACAGGTCTCGCTCGGAGATGGAGCTCGCGCGGGCGCGGAGGCGCTCGACCGGCCGAAGGGCGGCGGCCGCGACGAGGTAGCCGAAGAGCGCGACGGCGAGCAGCGAGAGAGGGCCGCCGACGAGCAGCTCGCGCCGGAGGGCGGCGAGCGCCTGGTCGCGCTGGCGGAGCGGCGCGCCGACGACGATCACGAGCTTTCGCTCCTGGGCGTGGACGGGGACGGCGAGCAGGCGCACGTCGCCACCCGACCGTCGTACGCGAGTGACGAGCACAGGGGCCGAGCGTGCGCGTCGCAGCTGCTCCGTCCCCAGGAGGGGCCGCGAGCCGAGCCCGCGCGTCTCGTCGACGATGCGGCCCTTCGTGTCCAAGACCTGGGCGAAGCTCGCGGCCCCGCCGGCGGGCGTACCGCTGGCCTCCCGCAAGCCCGTGTCCGACTGCTCGACGAGCGCGGTCAGGTCCGCTGCCCTGGCGTGCAGCCCCTGGTTGAGCGTTCGGTCGAGCGAGGAGGCGAGGCGGTCGACGAGCAGGAAGCTCAACCCTGCGAGCACCGCTGCCATCGCGACAACGAAGGCTGCGGTCAGCCGGGCCCGCAGGGGCAGCCGGCTCATCCGCTCTCGACGCGGAGCCGGTAGCCCAGGCCGCGGACCGTCTCGATCGTGTTTCGGCCGAAGGGGCGGTCGATCTTCTCGCGCAGGTGGCTGACGTGGACGGTGACGACGTTGGAGCGGTTGTCGTAGTTCATGTCCCAGGCGTGCTCGAGCAGGTCGTAGCGGGAGAGGATCTCGCCCGGTCTGCGCATGAATAGCTCGAGCAGCTGCAGCTCCTTAGCCGAGAGGTCGATCTCCGTGGTGCCGCGCCAGACGCGCTGCGTGGCCGGGTCGAGCCGGAGGTCGCCGACCTCGAGCACGGCGGGGCGCTCGGGCGCTCCCCGCCGAACCAGCGCTCGCAACCGCGCGCGCAGCTCGGCGAGCGAGAACGGCTTCGTGAGGTAGTCGTCGGCGCCCGAGTCGAGTCCGCGGACGCGGTCCTCGATCGCGTCCCGCGCGGTCAAGAGCAGCACCGGCGTCCAGACGCCGTCCTGGCGGAGGCGCTCGCAGGTCTCGAAGCCGTCGAGATCGGGGAGCATCACGTCGAGCACGATCGCGTCGTAGCGGTGCGCCCTGGCCATCCAGAGCGCGTCGGCACCGGAGACGGCAAGGTCGGCGGTGCCGCCGCGCTCGCTCAGACCGCGGCGCAAGAGCGGCCCCAGCTTCGGGTCGTCCTCGACCACGAGCGTCCGCATCGCCTCGAACGATGCCA
>JADGHP010000221.1 GCA_019683855.1 Thermoleophilia bacterium | reverse complement strand
TGGAGGTACGGCACCCGCTCGAGCACCGTCTCCTCGTAGCGGGCGCGGAGCGCGTCGAGCAGCACGTCGTGCGGGTGCAGGTCGGGATGGCGGGCGCGCCACTCCTCGAGGGAGGGCGGCCCCGGCGGCTCCGCTCCCGCTGCGACGAGCAGCCGGTGCTGACCCTCGTACCACTCCTGGGCCGCGGCGTCGATGAGATCCCAGGCGAACTCGTCCACGAGCAGGAGCGGCGCGATCCGCGCCAGCCGGTCGAGCCCCTCCTCGAGCGGGCGCACGTGGTGGAGCACGCGGCCCGCCACCACCGCCTCCACACCTTGTAACACAGTGTTACAAGGTGTGAGGGACTGGAACGGCGCCTGGACGAAGCGCTCGCCGGCCGGCGCCTCCGGGTCGACGCCGACGGCGTCGTAGCCCGCCTCCGCGAGCGCCCCGACGAGCCCGCCCTTGCGGCCGCAGCCGATCTCGAGCACCCGGCACGGAGGCGGCGGCAGGTGGTTCAGTACGAAGTCGATGAAGCGCACGACCATCAGCCTCGCAGAACTCCGCCGCCGGGTGGTCGTGGCACAGGGCTACGCGCTGCGCGCGCGCACGGGCACGGCCGCGGACGTCGTGGCGGCGGTGCGCCGCGCCGGCTGCATCCAGCTCGACTCGATCTCGGCCGTCGAGCGCAGCCACCGGATCGCGCTCGGCGCCCGCGTCGGCGCCTACCCCGAGCCGGCGCTGTCGCGGCTGCTGCGGACGGGGCGGCTGTTCGAGTACTGGGCGCACGAGGCGTGCCTGCTCCCGGTCGAGGACTACCCCATGCACCGCTGGCGGATGGCCCGCTTCGCGGACGGGCACCCGTGGCACGGCAACGTCCTCGAGCGCGAGCCGGAGCTGACGGAACGCGTGCTCGCGGAGATCCGGGACCGCGGGCCGCTCGGGTCGCGCCACTTCGACGGCGCGGGCCGCGGCGGGATGTGGAACTGGAAGCCGGCGAAGGTGGTGCTCGAGGCGCTCTACTCCGCCGGGCGGCTCGCGATCGCCGGCCGGGACGGGTTCCAGCGGCTGTACGACCTGCCGGAGCGCGTGCTCCCGCCGGAGGTGCTGGACGGGCGTCCCCCGACCGAGGACGAGTTCGTCCGCTGGGCGACGCTGCGCGGCGTCGAGGCGCGGGGCGCCCTCACCGAGGCCGCGGCGGCGGAGATGTGGCGGCTCCGCGGCGGCGCGGCGCGCGTGCGCCCCCACGCCGACGCGCTCGTCGCCGAGGGCAAGCTCGTGCGCGCCGAGGTGGAGGACGGGAAGGCGCCGGTGCTGCTCCCCGCCGGCCGCGACGCGGAGGGTCCGCTGCCGGCGGCCGTGCTCCTCTCCCCGTTCGACAACCTGCTCTGGGACCGCGCCTTCCTGGAGCGCGTCTTCGGCTTCCGGCACGTGATCGAGGTGTACAAGCGCGCCCGCGAGCGCGTCTACGGCTACTACGTCCTCCCGCTGCTGCGACGCGACCGGCTCGTCGGCCGCGCCGACCTCAAGCACGATCGGAGCGAAGGCGTCCTACGCGTCCTCGCCTTCCACCGAGAGCCCGGCGTGCGCGGCCGGCTGGACGACGCGCTCGAGCGCGCCCTCGCGCGCCTCGCCCGCGTCGTCGGCGCCGGCGAGATCGCCCGGCCGTAGACTCCGATCGTGGACTTCGAGACGCGCGCGATCCACGTCGGGCAGGAGCCGGATCCCGCGACCGGCGCGATCATCACGCCGATCTACCAGACGTCGACGTACGTCCAGGAGGCGGTCGGCCGGCACAAGGGCTTCGACTACTCGCGGGTCGCGAACCCGACGCGGACGGCGCTCCAGGAGGCGCTCGCCTCGCTCGAGTCCGCCGAGCACGGCATCGCGTTCTCCTCGGGGCTCGGCGCCGTGACGACGCTGATGCACCTGCTCTCGCCCGGCGACCGCATGGTGCTGATCGCGGACGTCTACGGCGGCGTCTACCGCATGACCTCGCAGGTGTACGAGCCCAAGGGCTACCGCTTCGAGTACGTGCCGGCGGACGAGTTCCCGAACCTCGCCGCGCACCTCGACGAGCGGACGCGCATGGTGTGGGTCGAGTCGCCCTCGAACCCGATGCTGAACGTCGTCGACATCCGCGCCGCCGCCGAGGCTGCGCACGCCGCCGGCGCGCTGCTCGTCGTCGACAACACGTTCGCGACGCCGTACCTGCAGCGCCCGCTCGAGCTCGGCGCCGACGTTGTCGTCCACTCGACGACGAAGTACCTCGGCGGGCACTCCGACGTCGTCGGCGGCTTCGCGGCCACCAACGACCCGACGATCGCCGAGCGGCTGCTCTTCCTGCAGAAGTCGCTCGGAGCGGTGCCGGGGCCGTTCGACTGCTGGCTCGTTTTGCGCGGCGTCAAGACGCTCGCGGTGCGCATGCGGCAGCACTGCGCGAACGCGGCCGCCGTGGCGGCGATGCTGTCGCGGCATCCGCGCGTCGAGCGCGTCCTCTACCCGGGCCTGCCCACGCACCCCGGCCACGAGATCGCCGCACGGCAGATGCGCGACTTCGGGGGCATGGTCTCGTTCCTCGCGCGGTCGCCCGAGGAGGCGGAGGCGATCGTCACGCGCACGAGGCTGTTCCGGCTCGCGGAGTCGCTCGGCGGCGTCGAGAGCCTGATCGAGGTGCCCGCGCGGATGACCCACGCCGCGACCGCCGACGCGCCCTTCGCCGCGCCGCCGAGCCTCGTCCGGCT
>JADGHP010000220.1 GCA_019683855.1 Thermoleophilia bacterium | reverse complement strand
GCTCACGAGCGAGGTGGAGCGACTCGTGGCGGACGCGGGCAAGGCGCGGACGCTGCTCGGCTGGGCGCCCGCGGTCGATCTCGAGACCGGCCTCCGCCGAACGATCGAGTGGATGCGAGCGTCCCTCGGCGGCTACAAGTCGGCGCTCTACAACGTGTAGCCCGAGGGCGGCCGCGCCTCAGCCGTTCGCGACCGATGTGTCGTCGACGTAGAAGCACACGCCCGGCGCGGCCTTCGAGACGTAGGCGTTGACGTCGAGCGAGGAGGCGCCGGGCGCGCCGACCTGGTAGGAGACCGTCACCTGCTGCCAGCTCGTGGAGAGCGTCGCCTGCGCGGTCGCGCTCCCGACGAGGGTCGAGCCCGCGTACTCGCGCAGGCGCAGCTTGAGCGTGGCGCCGGCCGCGTCCGCGCGCGCCCACAGCGACGCGGTGTAGGTGCCGGCGGCGGTCAGCTTGACCCAGTTGGGGCTGTCGTTGAGCAGGCAGGTGCTCGGCCCGGTCGTCGTGTTCGAGAGCTGCGCCGCCCAGGAGCCCGAATGGCCGCCGCTTACGCGCGCGAGCGCGATCCCCGCGTCCGAGCCGGACGTGTTCCAGCCGGTGAGATCCGTCTCGAAGCCGGGGTTCCCGACGAGGTTCGTGCCTCCGCCGCCTCCGCTCGCGCTCACCGTGAGCGTCGCCTGCGCCGTCGAGGAGTTCCCGGCGGTGTCGGCGACGGCGACCGTGACGGTGAACGTGCCGGCACCGGCGTAGGTGTGGGTGGCGGTCGCGCTCGCCTGCGGGCCGACGACGGTCCCGTCGCCGAAGTCGAAGCGGTAGCTCGCGATCGGGGTGGCGTCCGTGTCGGTGGAGGCGGACGCGTCCGCGGTGACGGCGAGCGGCGCCGTGCCCGAGCTCGGCGAGACGCTCAGGCGCGCGGCCGGCGGCGCGTCCGGCGGCGGGCTTGCGGCCTGGAGCTCGAAGGCGCCGCGATCCACGTACGGCGTCGGCCCGAGGCCCGTGTTCGGGACGTCCGGGATGTCGACTCGCGGATTGCCGTCGGCGTCGGTCGCCGGCTGGCCGGAGACGCCCGAGTCGGCGGAGTCGATCGCTGGCGACGAGGCGGTGAGGTGGAAGTCGCTCGCGCCGGCGTCGGCGAGCTTCGGGTCGGCCCAGATCTCGTGCGTCCCCTGGCCGGAGGCCGCCTGGAACGCCGCGAGCGTCGAGTAGCCGACCGAGTCCCAGATGTAGAGCGTGTCCTGGGTCGTGAGCCAGACGAGGTTGCTGTCGACGATCGTTCCGGCCGTGGAGCCCCGCTCGATCCGGATGTCGGAGTGCGTGCGCGGGCTCCCGATCCCGTTGTCGACGCTGATGTTGTTCTCGACCGTCGCCCCGGTCGAGGAGCCCTCGACGTTGATCCCCGCGGTCACGTTCCCGTAGACGGTGTTGGCGAGGATCCGCTGGTTGGTCGCGCCGAGGTTGTCGATGCCGTGGTCGCCGTTCCGGTAGGAGACGTTGTCCTCGATCAGGGTGCTCGAGGTTCCCGGGTAGGACTCGATCCCCGAGTCCTCGTTGTCGTGCACGACGTTGCCGGCGACGACGCCGTCCGTGGAGCCGGCGAGCCTGATGCCGGCGGCGGCGCGCTGGAACTGGCGCGCGTTGGCGAAGCTCTTGTTGCCCAGCACCTGGATCCGCGCCGAGGAGCCGACCACCGCGATCCCGGAGTCGCTGTTGTGGTCGACGGTGTTGCCGGAGACGACGCTGTCGGTGACGCCGCTGAGCCGGATCCCGTAGGCGGTCAGGCCACTCGAGGGTTGCCCGGACTGGCTCACGTGGTTGCCGGAGAGGATCACGTGCGACGAGCCGGAGGAGACGTCGAGCCCGTGGCCGCTCGTCGCCGTGATGTCGAAGCCGTTGATCGCGACCCAGCTGCGACCCGAGACGGCGAAGCCGTGCGCGCCGCCGGTGACGGTGACGGTCGCCCCGGGCGCGGCGGCGAAGACGATCGGAGCGGAGGAGGTCCCCGAGGAGCGGACGGTGACGCTCTCGCGGTAGACGCCGGCGGCGACCTGCACCGTCTGCCCGGCGGCGACCACCGCCGCCGCCGCGCCGATGGTGCAGAACGGCGCGGCCTGGGTTCCGGTGCCGCCGTCGGTGCAGCTCGCGCTCGAGCCGTCGACGTAGAGCACCGGCCCGCCGACCGCCTCCGCGCCCGGCGCTGCGACGGCTGCGGCTGCGAGGGCGATCGAGAAGGCCGCGAGGATGCGGCTTCGCGCGCGCCGCCGTGACCGGGCGCTCATCGCCGTATCTTCGTCGCTCGCGGGCGCGCTGCCCACTGGACGATCGGGCGGTCCGTCTCGGCGGCGTCCCCCACGTTCGGTGCGGAACCTTCGGCTCGTACGGGGCGCGCTCGCCGCGCGAGCGAGCTCGCCTTCGGTTCGTGCGAAATCCCTGCACAGGGAGATATCGCGGCGTGCACGGGGCGCTCCACGGGCCTCGCGACGCTCGAGCCGCGGGGCTGCCGTCACGCGCGAGATGCGGCCGTTCGCGCCGCTGTCTGGAGTCGAGTCGAGGTCTGAACGACCTATTGACATTCGGGAAGCGCTCTGGGCCTAGTGATGCTTTCCACTGGAGGGGGTGAGACGGGCTCGTGACCAACCGGGACAGCACGGATGGCGCTACATGGATGCGCGTACGGAATCCCGTCGGGGCGGCGGACGCGGCGGCGAAGCGAATCGTCGATGTCGCGCTCTCCGCGCTCTTGCTCGTCCTGCTGGCGCCGCTCTTCACCGC
>JADGHP010000219.1 GCA_019683855.1 Thermoleophilia bacterium | reverse complement strand
GCGCTCGAGCTGCCGAAGCGGCGGCGCACGCTCCCGCGAGCGCTCTCGCCGGGCGAGGCGGAGCGGCTGATCGAGGCCGCCGCCGGCGCCACGCCTCGCGCCCTCCGCGACCGCGCGCTCGTCGAGCTCCTCTACGGCGCCGGTCTCCGCGTCGGCGAGGCGGTCTCGCTCGACTGCCGGTCGGTCGACCCGGACGAGCGCCTCGTCCGCTGCTTCGGCAAGGGCTCGAAGGAGCGCGTCGTCCCGATCGGGCGCGAGGCGGCCGAGGCGCTGCGCCGCTACCTCGCCCGCGGCCGCCCCTACCTCGACCGGCGGCACCGGCCCGAGCTGTTCCTGAACGCGCAGGGCGGCCCGCTCACCCGGGCGGGCGTCTTCCTGATCCTGCGCCGGCTCGCCGCGAAGGCGGGGCTCGAGCCGGAGCGGGTCCACCCCCACCTGCTCCGCCACTCGTTCGCGACGCACCTGCTCGAGGGCGGCGCCGACCTCCGCTCGGTGCAGGAGATGCTCGGCCACGCCGACCTCGCGACCACCGAGATCTACACCCACGTATCCGATCGCAGGCGACGGGAGGTGTACGACCGCGCGCACCCCCATGCGCGCCGCACGAAGCGCCCCTGACCCCGCCTCCGCTACCGCCTCGCCTGCGACCTGCGCCGCAGCAGCTGCGCCGCGCGCGCCGCGGCCCGGCGCAGCTCGGCGTCCGCCTCGTCGTCGGCCCCGATCCCCTCGAGCAGGACGATCGTGTCGCGGTGGGGAGAGCCGTTCCGGAGCGCGAGCACGGCGAGGCGCCGCACCGCGGCGTTCGCGTCCCCGTCGGCGAGCCGGTGCAGCAGCGGCCGCGCCGCGTTCACCGTACTCGGATGGTCGCGCGAGAGCAGCTCCAGCGAGAGGAGCGCCGAGCCGCGAACCGCCGGGCTCTCGTCCTCCAGGCCGCGACGGAGCAGCTCCTCCTTCGCCCGCCAGCGGAACATGCCGAGCGCGCGGAACGCGAGCGCCCGCTCGCGGAAGTCGGCGCTGCGCGCGGCTGCCTCCAGCTCGTCGTCCCACTGCGCCCGCAGGGCCGCCAGCTCCTGCGCGGATCCGCTCTCGGCGAGCGCGTCGGCGCGGGCTGCGGCCTCGGCGAGCGTCATCCCGGAAACTTACCGACGCACCCTCGCGAATCGCTCCGCTAGGCTCGCTCGCATGGCACACAAGGTCGTTCTCATCCCGGGCGACGGCACCGGGCCCGAGCTGACGGAGGCGACCCGGCGCGTGCTCGAGGCCACCGGCGTCGAGCTCGAGTGGGACGTCCGCGAGGCTGGCGCCGACGTCATGGAGCAGCACGGCGGCAACCCGCTGCCCCCCGACGTCCTCGACGCGATCCGCGAGACGGGCGTCGCCCTCAAGGGCCCGATCACGACGCCGGTCGGCGGCGGCTTCCGGTCGGTGAACGTCGCGCTCCGCAAGGAGCTCGACATGTACGCGCAGGTGCGTCCCTGCAAGAGCTACCCCGGCGTCCGCAGCCGCTTCGACGACGTCGACCTGATCATCATCCGCGAGAACACCGAGGACCTCTACGCCGGGATCGAGTACGAGCAGGGCACCCCGGACGCGGAGGAGCTCGTCTCCTGGATCGAGGCCCACGGCGGCCGGCTCCGCCACCGTGACGTCGGCATCTCGATCAAGCCGATCTCCGTCACCGGCACGCGCCGCATCTTCGAGTTCGCCTTCGATTACGCCCGCCGCAACGGCCGCAGGAAGGTCACGGCCGTGCACAAGGCCAACATCATGAAGTTCAGCGACGGCCTCTGGCTGCGCGTCGCCCGCGAGGTGGCGGCGGAGAACGACGACGTCGAGTTCGACGACCGCATCGTCGACAACATGTGCATGCAGCTCGTGCAGCGGCCGGAGGAGTACGACGTGCTCGTGCTGCCGAACCTGTACGGCGACGTCCTCTCCGACCTCTGCGCCGGCATGATCGGCGGGCTCGGCATGGCGCCGGGCGCCAACTACGGCGAGGGCGTCGCGGTGTTCGAGCCCACGCACGGCTCGGCGCCGAAGTACGCCGGCCAGAACAAGGCCAACCCAATGGCCGAGCTGCTCTCCGGGATGCTCATGCTCCGCCACCTCGGCGAGCGCGCCGCCGCCGACCGGCTCGAGGCCGCGATCGCCGCCGTGATCGCGGAGGGCAAGAGCTTGACCTACGACATGAAGCCGACCCGCGACGACCCGACCGCGGTCGGGACGAGCGAGGTCGCGGACGCGATCATCGAGAAGCTGGAGGCCGAGGTAGCCGTATGAGCGGAAGACGCAAGGTCACCGTCGTCGGTGCGGGCAACGTCGGCGCGACGTGCGCGCAGGTGCTCGCGACGCGCGACTACGCCGACGTGGTGCTCGTCGACATCAAGGAGGGCCTGCCGCAAGGTAAGGCGCTCGACATCAACCAGATGGGCGCCGTCCTCGGCTACGAGCCCAACGTGGTCGGTTCGAACGGCTACGAGGAGACGGCTGGCTCGTCGGTGGTCGTCATCACCGCCGGGCTGCCCCGCTCGCCCGGCATGTCCCGCGACGACCTCGTGACGACGAACGAGAGGATCGTCAAGGAGGTGACCGAGAAGGTCGTCGCGGCCAGCCCGGACGCGATCCTGATCGTCGTCTCCAACCCGCTCGACGCGATGTGCCACGTGGCGAAGAACGTCTCCGGCGCTCCGAAGGAGCGCGTCTTCGGCATGGCCGGGATCCTCGACACGGCGCGGTTCTCCACCTTCATCGCCTGGGAGACCGGCTCGTCGGTGAA
>JADGHP010000218.1 GCA_019683855.1 Thermoleophilia bacterium | reverse complement strand
GTGCGGCATCGTGACGAGGCACTCGTGGAGGACGGTGAGGCCCCCGACACCGGAGTCGAAGACGCCGACGGGCCGTGGGTCCATGCAGCGATCTTAGTGCGCCGCTGGGCTCGAACCGCTCGGCATGGGATCATGGGGGTCGTGCCCGCGACGGTCAGGATCGGCACGTGCTCCTGGGCGGACGAGGCGCTCTCGAAGTGGTTCTACCCGCCCAAGCTGCCCTCGACGGAGCGACTCGCCTGGTACGCGCGCCACTTCGACACCGTCGAGGTCGACTCCACCTACTACCGGCTGCCGAGCGAGTCGGCGGTCGCGGGCTGGGCCGAGCGGACGCCGCCCGGGTTCACGATGCACGTGAAGGCGTTCGGGCTCATGACGCGGCACCCGGTCAAGCTCGAGGCGATCCCCGAGGACCTGCGCGCCGAGATGCCGGTGGACGAGCGCGGGCGCGTCGACCGCCCGTCGCGCGAGCTGCGCGGCGAGGTCTTCCGTCGCTTCCTGGCGGCGCTCGAGCCGCTGCGCTCCGCGGGCAAGCTCGGCGGCGTCCTCTTCCAGCTCCCGCCCTACGTCGTGTTCAAGGAGACGTCGCTCGACTACCTCGAGTGGGCGCGCGCACAGCTCGGCGGCGACGAGATGCTCGTCGAGTTCCGCCACCGCTCCTGGCTCGACGACGAGCACCGCGCCGAGACCCTCGCGTTCCTCGAGCGGATCGGCGCGACGTACGTCACCGTGGACGCTCCGGCCTCGGAGTCGGCCCGGAATCTCGTGCCGACCGTGGTCGCGACGACCTCGCCGACCGCGTACGTTCGCTTCCACGGCCGCAACCTCGCGACGTGGAACAAGCGGGGCGGCTCGGCGGCCGAGCGCTTCGACTACCTCTACAGCGACGAGGAGCTCGCGGAGTGGGTGGAGCCGCTGCGGGAGCTCGCGGGCCGCTCGGAGCGGGCGTTCGCGTTCTTCAACAACAACGCCTCCTCGCCGGATCCGGAGAACCCGCTCGGACGGGTCTCGCAGGCGGCGGCTGGCGCGCGGCAGCTGCGGCGCCTCCTCGACGTGAACGGCATCCGCGCGAGCGGAGGGGCGTAGACTCGGGCCATGCACGTCCTGTCCGTGATCCACGGCAACGACGCGCGCACCGAGCTCTTTGCGCCGGCGGTCACGGAGCTGGGGCACGAGCTCGACGAGTGGAGCTTCGCCTGGCACGAGCCGCCGCCGCGCCCGCTCGACGCTTACGACGCGGTGCTCGTCTTCGGCGGCGCGATGCACGCCGACCACGACGACCGACACCCGTGGCTGCGCGAGGAGACGCTCTGGCTGGAGCAGCTGCTCATGCGCCGCGTGCCGACGCTCGGCGTCTGCCTCGGCGCGCAGCTCCTCGCGCGGGCGGCCGGCTCCTGGGTCGGGCCGCTGGAGGAGCCCGAGATCGGCTGGTACGAGGTGGAGCTGACCGACGAAGGCGCCGCCGACCCGGTGCTCGGCTCGCTGCCGCGCCGGTTCGAGGCGTTCCAGTGGCACCACTACACCTACGGCACGCCGCCGGGAGCGGTCGAGCTCGCCCGGAGCGCGTCCTGCACCCAGAGCTTCCGGCTCGGCGAGACGTGCTGGGGGGTCCAGTTCCACCCCGAGGTGACGGAGAGTCAGGTCCAGGGCTGGATCGACGACCCGCTCGACCCGGCTCCCGACCCGGAGCGGCTGCGGGCGGAGACCGCCGCGAAGATCGGCTCCTGGAACGCGCTCGGCCGGAGGCTCTGCGGCGCCTTCCTCCGGGCCGCGGAGAGCCTCCCCGTCGGGGCTGGTTAGGGTGCGCAACGCTTGCGCGCGGCGTAACGCGGCTCGGCTCTCGTAGCCACGGCTCCTCCTCGCGGTCAGACGGAGTTCCTCTCCGCAGTCGTGCCGCGCTCGCCCCATCGCAGTGATTGCCTCGTCGGGACATGTCCCGCGACCAGGTCGGGAGACGTGTCCGAGAGGGACAGGCCTCCGGCGGGAACAGCTAGCGCTCGACCGGGAGCTCGAGATGGCGGCTCCACTCGTGCCAGGAGCCGGCGTAGTTGCGCGCGTCGTAGCCGGCCGAGCGGAGGGCGAGCGTCGCGAGCGCCGAGCGCGAGCCGGAGTGGCAGTAGCAGACGACCTCGGCGCCCTCGGGGCGGCCGACCAGCTCGCGGATTCGCTCCGGCGCCTCCGGCCGCCCGGGCGCGGCGAAGAGGAGTCCGACCTCGACGTGCCGCGCCCCGGGGATGTGCCCCTGGCGCGGGTCGCACGGGCTGCCGCGGCGGCCGGTGTACTCCTCGTCCGTCCGCACGTCGACGATCGTCAGGGCCGGGTCGTCGAGCCGGAAAGCGAGCTCGCTCCGCGTCGGCAGCGCGCGCGGGTTCGGCTCGAGCTCCGCCTCGCGCACCGGCTCGAGCTCGACCGCGCCCTCAGCGAGCTCCCCCTCCCAGGCCGCGATCCCGCCGAGGAGGACCGCCACGCGCGGGTGCCCCGCCAGCTCGGCCATCTGCGCCGCCGGCATCGCGCCGACCCCGTCGCCGCGGTCGACGAGCACGAGCCGCTCGCGACCGGTGACCCCGTGCCGACGCAGCCGCAGCGAGACCTCGCGTGCCAGCTCGAGCGCCGTCTCCTCGTCTGCGCCGGGCGGCGGCGAGCCGAGCACGAGCGGGCGCGAGCCCGGGATGTGGCCGCGCATGTGCGCGTTCGGCCCGCGCACGTCGCCGACGACGAGGTCGTCCTCGCCGAGGTGCGCCGCGAGCCACGCGGCGTCGACGATGCGGGGGAAGCCGCTCT
>JADGHP010000217.1 GCA_019683855.1 Thermoleophilia bacterium | reverse complement strand
GTTCCGCCCCCGCAGCTTCTGGTTCACGATCAGGGCGAGCAGGAGCCCGAGCGCCATCTCGAGCGGGACGACCCCGACCGTGTACTCGGCGATGTTCTTGAGCGCCGTGTGGAAGATCGGGTCGTGCAGGACGCGGCTGTAGTTGCTCCAGCCGGCGTTGGGGTCTTCCCGGTCCTTGCCCAGGATCCCCCAGTGGAAGAAGCTGATGTAGATCGCGTAGCCGAGCGGGTAGACGAAGAACAGCCCGAACACCGCGATCGGCAGCGCGACAAAGGCGTAGCCCCACCCGGCCTCGCGCACCTTGACGCCGAGCATCGTCGTCCGGCGCGGGCGAGCGGCGCTCGTCTCTGCCTCGGTCCTCGTCATCGGCGAAGAGGGGTCCCTCCGCGCGGCCGACCCGCGCGGAGGGACGTTTCGCGTCGGGAGCCTCCTATCCCTTCAGCGCGTTGGCGGCGTCCGCGAGCATCTGCGCCACGGTCTTCTGGCCGGTGATGACCGCGCTGAGGTCGTTGTTCATGATCGTGTAGGCCTCGGAGAAGTTGTTGAACCCCCAGCCGCGCGCGTTCTTCGCCTCGTTGAGGAACGTCTTGCGCCCGGCCGGCGAGCTGACGTCGGAGCGCGACGGCAGCGCCAGGCCCTTCGAGACCCAGATCTTCTGGCCCGCCTTCGAGGTGAGCCAGGAGAGCAGCTCCCACGCGGCCGGCTTGTTCTTCGAGTCCTTCGCCATCGAGTAGGAGACGGTGAACGCGAGGTTGCCGCCCGCCTTGTTGCGCACCATCGGGAAGACGCCGTACTTGACGTCCGGGTAGGTGGCCTTCATGTACGGCAGCAGCCAGTTGCCCTCGAAGATGATCGCCGCCTTCTGCTTGCCGAGCGCCTCGCCGCACCAGCCGGAGCCGAGCTTGTCGGGCGTGGCGGCGAGCCCCTTGGTGATCAGCCCGACGTAGAAGTTGACGGCCTGCGTCACCGCCGGCGACTGGATGTTCGAGAGCGACCCCTTGTTCTGGAAGACGAAGGGGAGCAGCCGCGCCCAGTCCGCGCTGAGGCAGATCGGCTTGCCGCCCGGGACGACGTTCTGGTCGGCCATCTGCTGGGCGATCGACTGGAGCTGCGACCACGTCTTCGGGGCCTTGCCGCCGACCTTGGCGATCATCGCGTTGTTGATCTCCATGGCGAGCGGCGACCAGTCCTTCGGGAAGCCGTAGATCTGGTTCCCGACCTTGAAGGCGTTGAGCAGGCTCGGATAGAACTTCGACGTGTCGTACTTGCTCTGCTTGATGTAGCTGTTGAGCGGCTGGAGCACGCCCTGCTTCGCCCACGTCGGGGCGACGCTCGAGTCGACGTAGAAGACGTCGGGCGGGTTGTGGGCGGCGAACCGCGCAGTCATCGCGGTCGCGTAGTCGCCGTTGATGACGGCGTAGTTGACGTGGATGCTCGGGTGGCTGCGCTCGAACGCGGCGATGACCTGCTGCAGCAGCGCGGTCTCCTCCGGGCTGGAGGCCCAGCCGGACAAGGTGACCGTGCCTGAGGCCTTCGGCTTGCGCGTCCCCGCCTGTGCGCCGGCGGCCACGAGCGCGACCGCCGCGATCAACCCGACGAGAACGACCAGGGGCTTGCGCATACGATCCTCCCTTGGAACCGGTTTCACGCCCGTTGGGCGGCGAGCCTACCGCGGTTCGCACGTACGATCAAGCTCCCACCCGTTGACTCTAAGACGCTTGAGCGCCATTGTTGGTTAGCGATGGAAACGGTTCCTAAACGGCCGCGCGAGTCTCCGGCCGGCTCGTCGTCCGAGGCCCCGGCGCGGATCGCCGACGTGGCCGCGCGCGCCGGCGTCGGCGTCGCCACCGTGTCGCGCGTCCTCAACGGGAGCCCGAACGTGCGTCCGGCGACCCGGGACCGCGTGCTCGAGGCGATCAGCGCGCTCAACTACCGGCCGAGCCGGGTCGCCCGCAACCTCTCGCTCGGACGCACGCTCGTGATCGGCGTCGTGATGCCGTTCTTCACGAGTCCCTCGGCCGTGGAGCGCGTGCGCGGCGTCGTCGCCGCGCTCGCCGGCTCCGCCTACGACCTGCTCCTGTTCGACGTCGAGGCGGGAGAGCGGCGGCAGCGCGCCTTCGAGCTGCTCGACCGCAGCGACCGCGCCGACGGGCTGCTCGTCGTCTCGCTCGTGCCGCCCGACGCCGAGGTCGCGCGGCTGCGTGCCTCGGGTCTGCCCTGCGTCCTCGTCGACGCGCCGCACCCCGAGCTGCCGAACGTCGTCATCGACGACGTCGCGGGAGGCGAGCTCGCGACGCGCCACCTCATCGAGCTCGGCCACCGCCGGATCGCGTTCGTCGGCGACAAGCCCGTCGACGAGTTTCGCTTCGCCTCCAGCCGCGACCGCACGCGCGGCTACGAGCGCGCGCTCGAGAAGGCGGGGATCCCGGCGCGGCCCGAGTACGTGCGCGAGGGGACGCAGAGCCGGCACGTGGCGCGCAGCATCGCGCTCGAGCTGCTGCGGCTGCCCGAGCGCCCGACCGCGATCTTCGCCGCCTCCGACACCCAGGCGCTCGGCGTGCTCGAAGCGGCCCGCACGCTCGGGCTGCGCGTGCCCGAGGAGCTCTCCGTCGTCGGCTTCGACGACATCGAGGTTGCGACCTACGCCGGGCTCACCACCGTGCGGCAACCGCTCTACGAGAGCGGACGGCGCGGCGCGGAGCTGCTGCTCGGAGCGCTCGCCGGCGAGCGGCTCGGCTCCTACTCGGAGCAGCTCCCGATCGAGCTCGTCGTACGCGGCAC
>JADGHP010000216.1 GCA_019683855.1 Thermoleophilia bacterium | reverse complement strand
GCCCGAGCTAGGCGACCGGCCGCCCCATCTCGCGGGCGATCTCCGCGAGGGCGGCGAGCCGCTTCTCGAGCGGCGGGTGGTCCATGAACAGCTCGCCCACCTGCTGACGCCAGTTCGTCGGGACGATGAAGAACGCGTTCATCCCGGCCACCTCGCGCAGGTCGCGCTGCGGGATCTGGGTGATACCGCTCGCGATCTTCTGCAGCGCGCTCATCAGGTGCTCGGGCGCGCCGGTGATCAGCGCAGAGCCGCGGTCGGCGGCGTACTCGCGGTAGCGCGAGATCGTTCGGATCAGGACGAAGCTGATCGCGTAGACGACCATCGAGACGACGAAGACGATCAGCCACACCGGCACCTGGTTGTTGTTGTCGCGCCGGTCGCCGCCGTACCCGTAGCCGCCGCCCCACATGCCCGCGTAGAGGCCGAAGCGGGTCAGCATCGCCGCCAGCATCGCGAAGAAGCTCGCCACCGTCATCACGAGCACGTCGCGGTTCGCGATGTGGGACAGCTCGTGCGCGAGCACGCCCTCGATCTCCTGCGGCTCGAGCCGGCGCCAGAGCCCGGTGGTGACGGCGACCGCGGCGTGCTTGGGGTTGCGCCCGGTGGCGAAGGCGTTCGGCACGTCGGTGTCGACGACCGCGATCTTCGGCTTCGGCAGGTCGGCCATCGCGCAGAGCCGCTCGACCATCGCGTGCAGCTCCGGCGCGTCCTCCCGGGAGACGACCTTGGCGCCGGAGGCGGCGAGGGCCAGCTTGTCCGAGGTCCAGTACTGGAGCAGCGCCATCCCGATCACGATCACGAGCATCGGCGCGAGCCCGACGTTGAGGACGTTGAAGAGGACGACGGCGAAGAGGACGTAGAGCAGCCCGAGCATCGCGCTCGTGGCGAGCATCCGCAGGGAGAGGCCCCTGTCGCGGCCGAACGACTTGCGCTTCATGGCCGCAATGGTACCCCGACTGGCCTCGCGACCGGTTCCCGCCGCGCGCGGTCTTAGCTCTTCATTAGAGTCTGGCTCCGATGCGTCGCCTCGTCCTTGTCGCTCCGGCCGCAGCGCTCGCGGCCGTCGCTCTCACCGGCTGCGGATCGCAGGGCGTCGTCTCGCCGACCCCGGAGACGGTGGTCGGGAAGGTGCCGAAGGCCGCGCCCGAGCCCGTCACGCCGGCCTTCAAGCTGAAGGGCGACCCGACCGCGGGCAAGAAGATCTTCCAGTCCGCGGGCTGCGCCGGCTGCCACACGCTCGCCGCCGCCGGCTCCACCGGGACGGTCGGCCCGAACCTGGACGACGCGAAGCCGGACTACCGGCGCGTGACCGCGCGCGTCACGCTCGGCAAGGGCGCGATGCCGTCCTTCAAGGGCCAGCTCTCGGACCAGCAGATCGCCGACGTCGCCGCCTTCGTCGTCAAGGCGACCGGCGGCACGCCGTAGGGCCTGTCCAGGAACGTACAGCTCCCGCCGGCGTTTCCCCGGCAGGTCGCGGCCTTCGCCTGCGACCTCGACCGCACGCTCATCGGCGAGGACGCGTCGCTGCGCCCGCGCACCCGGGAGGCGATCGCGCGCGTGCGAGAGGCGGGCGCGCACGTGATCGTCGTCACGGGGCGCATGTTCTCCTCCGTCCGCCCCTACCTCGAGCAGGCTGGCCTCGACGAGCCGGTGGTCTGCTACCAGGGCGCGGTCGTGGCCGACCCCGCGAGCGGCGCGTTCCTTCGCCATGTGCCGATCCCGCGCGAGACGGCACTGGAGGCGATCGACGCGGTCGTCGACGCCGGCTTCCACGTCAACTGCTACGTGGACGACACGCTGTACGTCGCCGAGATGACCGAGGAGGCGCGCAGGTACGCGGGCTTCCAGCACATCGAGGTTCACGCGGTCGGCGACCTGCGAGCCTGGCTCCATGCCGACCCGACGAAGCTCGTCGCGGTCGGCGACCCGGCCGCGCTCGACGAGCTGGAGGCTCGCCTCGAGCCGCGCTTCCGCGGCAAGCTCTACATCTCCAAGTCGCTCCCGTACTTCCTCGAGCTCGCGCACCCGGAGGTGAGCAAGGGGGCGGGGCTCGAGTTCGTAGCGGAGCGCCTCGGCTTCCGCCCCGAGGAGACGGTGGCGTGCGGCGACGGGGAGAACGACCGCGAGCTGCTCGACTGGGCGGGGTTCGCCGTCGCGGTGGCGAACGCGCACGAGGACATCCTCGCCCGCGCCGACCTCGTCGTCCCGCCCGTAACCGAAGAAGGCGTCGCGGCCCTCTTCGAGGCCTACCTAGACTCCCTGCCGTGATCGACGTACGCGCAGCCCGGAATGCGCCGGACGACTACCGGCGACGCCTCGCGCGCAAGGGCGCGGCCGAGACGTTCGACGCCTGGCTCGCCGCGGACGAGCGCTGGCGCGCGCTCGTGCCGCGCGTCGACGAGCTGCGGGCGCGCACCAAGCTGGCCGGAAAGCCGACGCCCGAGCAGCTCGAGGAGCTACGGGCGGCGAAGGAGGAGCTGCAGCGCGCCGAGCAGGAGCTGGCGGAGGCGGAGCAGGCGCGCGATGAGGCGCTCGCGCAGGTGCCGAATCCCCCCGACGACTCCGCGCCGGACGGCTTCACCGAGGAGGACGCCGTCGTCGTGCGGAGCTTCGGCGAGCCCATCCTCCCGGCCGAGCCGAAGGAGCATACGGAGATCGGCCGCTTCGACATGGAGCGGGCGGCGCGGCTCTCCGGCTCCCGCTTCGGCTACCTGATCGGCGACACGGCGCTGCTCGCGCTCGCGCTCTACCGCTTCGCGCTCGACGTCGCGGTGCGGCACGGCCACGTGCCGATGCT
>JADGHP010000215.1 GCA_019683855.1 Thermoleophilia bacterium | reverse complement strand
CGAGGTTCGCGCGCGCGCCGACGGCGACCCGCGGCCGCTCGATCCCGAAGATCCGCGCCGGGCCGGCGGACATCCGCTCGAGCAGCGTCGCAAGCGACAGCAGCCCCGGCCGGACGAGGTGCGTGTAGAGCGCCGCGAAGGCCGTCTCGAGGCCGGTGACGCCGAAGGGCGCCTCTTCGAAGGGGACCTCCTTCTCGTGCGCCGCGTGCGGCGCGTGGTCGGTGGCGATCGCCTCGATCGTGCCGTCGCGGAGCGCCTCCACGAGCGCCGCCCGGTCCCGCTCGGCCCGCAGCGGCGGGTTCATCTTCACGTTGGGGTCGAGCGAGCGCACCGCCTCGTCGGTGAGGCAGAGGTGGTGCGGCGTCACCTCGGCGCTCGCGCGCACACCCGCGGCCTGCGCGCGGTCGAGGAGCTCGACGCTTTCCTTGGCCGACAGGTGGAGGATGTGCACGGGCTGGTTCTCATAGGCGGCGATCGCGAGATCGCGGCCGACGCAGACCGACTCTGCCAGCGACGGGTAGCCGGCGAAGCCGAGCTCGGCGGCGACGCGTCCCTCGTGCACGTGGCCGCCGCGGGAGAGCGTCGGCTCCTCGCAGTGGAGCGCGAGCAGCCGGCCGGTGATCGAGGCGTACTGGAGCGCGCGCCGCAGCAGGCCCGCCGAGGCGACGGGGACGCCGTCGTCGGAGAAGGCGACCGCGCCCGCGTCGGCGAGCTCCGCCATCTCGGTCAGCTCCTCGCCGCGCTGGCCGCGCGTGATCGCGGCGAGGAACCCGACCTGCACCTCCGCCTCGCGGCGCGCGGTCTCGACGAGCGCGCCGAGCGTGGCCGCCGAGTCGACGACCGGGTCGGTGTTGGGCATGGCGAGCACGGCGCAGTAGCCGCCCGCGGCGGCCGCGGCGGTGCCGCTCGCGATCGTCTCCTCGTCCTCCCGGCCGGGCGTGCGCAGGTGCACGTGCGGGTCGACGAAGGCGGGCGCGAGGACGAGCCCCGTCCCGTCGACGACCCGGTGCTCCAGCCGGCTCGGGTCTGACGGCCCAAGCCGGGTTATCACCCCATCCTCGATCGTCACATCGAGGATCTCGTCGATCTTCTCAGTCGGATCGACCACGTGCGCCCGCCGGATCGTCAGCGTGTCGGCGCGACCGTTCTTCCAGAAGAGCATCACGCCACCTCCGCGGCCGCGAGGGCCCGGACGCCGACCGGCCCGCCGGTGAGGACGTCGTAGAGCACCGCCATGCGGACGACGAGCCCGGAGCGCACCTCGGTCGTGACGAGCGAGTCGGCCGAGTCGGCGACGCGCGGGTCGATCTCGACGCCGCGGTTCATCGGCCCGGGGTGCATCACCTTCTGCCCGGGCCGCAACCGCTCGGGCGTGATCCCCCAGCGGGCGCTGTACTCGCGCAGGCTCGGCACGTAGCAGGAGCCCGGCTGCATCCGCTCGCTCTGCATGCGCAGCACGTAGACGACGTCCGCGTCGCGGATCGCGTCGATGTCGGTCGTCGTCTCGGCCGGCAGCTCCCGCGGCAGCAGGGTCGGCGGGCCGACGAGGGTGCAACGGATGCCGACGAGCCGGAACGCCTCGACGAGCGAGCGGGCGACCCGCGAGTGGAGGACGTCGCCGACGATCGCGACGTGCAGCCCTTCCAGCCGACCCAGCTCCTGCCGCAGCGTGTACAGGTCGAGCAGCGCCTGGGTCGGGTGCTGGTGCGTGCCGTCGCCGGCGTTGACGACGTGGGCGGCGGTGACGCGCGCGACGAGCTGGGGCGCGCCGACGTGCGGGTGGCGGATCACGATCACGTCGGGGTCGTAGGCGCCGAGCGTGAGCGCCGTGTCCTTCAGCGACTCGCCCTTGTCCACCGACGAGCCGGCGGCGCGGACGGTGAGCGTGTCCGCGGACAGGCGCTTCGCGGCGAGCTCGAAGCTCGACGAGGTGCGCGTCGAGGACTCGTAGAACAGGTTGACGACGAGGTGCCCCTTGAGGGTCGGCAGCTTCTTCACGTGCCGCTCGAGCGAGGCGGCGAACGACTGCGCCGTCCCGAGCAGCCGCTCGACGTCGTCGCGGTCGAGGTCGGCGATCGAGAGCAGGTGGCGCCGCGACGGCGGCCCCGGCGGGCGCAGCTCGTCCTGGACGAGGCGGATGCGGGTCATCGGCTCTCCTCCTCCGGTGAGGACACGAGCAGGACGGCGTCGACCTCGTCCACCTCGACGAGCTGCACCTGGATCCGCTCGCCCCGCGAGGTCGGCAGGTTCTTGCCGACGTAGTCGGGGCGGATGGGCAGCTCCCGGTGGCCGCGGTCGACGAGGACGGCGAGCTGGACGCGCGCCGGGCGGCCGTAGTCGAACAGCGCCTCGATCGCGGCCCTGATCGTCCGTCCGGTGTAGAGGACGTCGTCGACGAGGACGACCGTGCGACCGTCGAGCGGGAAGTCGAGCTGCGTCGCGCGGACGAGCGGCTGCGCCGCGAGCGGCGCCTCGCCTCCGCGAACGGTGACGTCGTCGCGGTAGAAGGTGATGTCCACGGCGCCGAGCTCGGGCGCCTCGCCCGCCCGCTCCTCGATCAGCCGTGCGAGCCGGCGCGCGAGCGGGACGCCGCGCGTCTGGATGCCGACGAGCGCGACCTCGGCGAGGTCGGGGTTCGCCTCGATGATCTCGTGGGCGATCCGCGAGAGCGTCCGGGAGAGCGCGTCGGCGTCGAGGAGGATCTTCCCGGACACCTCCGTCGCGCTCACGGCGCAACGGGGGTCGCGGGGGCTGGGTGCGTCATCGTTCGACTCCTTTCCGGCCTCGCTGGACCGAGTTAAAGGGGTGCGTGTCGGCTACCAGCCTAGCCGCTCCGACCGACGGCGTGCTCGA
>JADGHP010000214.1 GCA_019683855.1 Thermoleophilia bacterium | reverse complement strand
CTCGGCGGGCTCGACCCGTCCCGCCAGCACCCCCTGCAGGTCGACGGCTACGTCTACGCGAGCGACGGGCACACGATCCTCGCCGTCCTGCGCGGGTCGCAGAGCCGCGTGCTCGTCTCGAGCGACGAGATCTCGCCCTGGATGAAGCAGGCGATCGTCGCGACCGAGGATCGCCGCTTCTGGGAGCATCGCGGCATCGACCTGCGAGGGATGGCGCGCGCGCTGTGGGCGGACATCCGCCACTCGGGCGCCGTTCAGGGCGGCTCCACGATCACGCAGCAGTTCGTCAAGAACGCGCTCACCGGCGACGAGCGCACGATCACGCGCAAGCTGAAGGAGGCCGCGCTCGCCTGGCAGCTCGAGCAGCGGTGGCCGAAGGACAGGATCCTCACGGCGTACCTGAACACGATCTACTTCGGCAACGGCGCCTACGGCGTCGAGCGCGCCGCCCGCACCTACTTCGGGCACAGCGCCCGCAAGCTGACGCTCCCCGAGTCCGCGCTCCTCGCGGGCATCCCAGAGGATCCCAGCCTCTACGACCCGGTGCGCCACCCCGCGGCCGCGAGGGCGCGCCGCCGGACCGTGCTGCGGCTGATGCTCGAGCAGGGCGTGATCGACGAGCGGCGGTTCCGGCGGGCGGCGGCGGCCCCGATGCCGCGGCCCGAGGACGTCCATCTGTCCGGCGTGCAAGGGGTGGCGCCGTACTTCGGCGAGTACGTGAAGTCCCAGCTCGTCGCGGAGCTCGGCGCGCGCAAGGTCTTCGGCGGCGGCCTGCGCGTGCGGACGACGATCGACCTGCGCCTGCAGCGGCTCGCCGCCGCGGCGGTGCAGAAGTGGCTGCCCGACCCGCGCGGGCCGCAGGCGGCGCTCGTGGCGATCGACCCGCGCACCGGGGCCGTGCTGGCCATGGTCGGCGGGCGCAACTTCCACCACAGCCAGTTCAACCTCGCCGTCCAGGGCGTCCGCCAGCCCGGCTCGGCGTTCAAGCCGTTCGTGCTCGCGACGGCGCTCCGGCAGGGGATCTCGCCGGCGTCGACGCTCGAGTCCCGCACCGTCTCGATCTTCCTCGGCAACAGGTACTGGGTCGCGCACAACTACGAGGGGGAGAACCTCGGCACGATCGACCTCGCCAAGGCGATCGCCGTCTCCGACAACAGCGTCTTCGCGCAGCTCACGAGGGACGTCGGCCCGGCGAGCGTCGTGCGCACCGCGCACGACCTGGGGATCCTGCGCCCGCTGCAGCCGTACTTCTCGATCGGCCTCGGCGCGCAGGCGGTCAGCCCGCTCGACATGGCCCGGGCCTACGCCTCGTTCGCGGACGGCGGGTCGCGCATCGACGGCTCGTTCCTCGGCAACCAGCCGCGCACGATCACGCGGATCACGGACGTCGAGGGCCGCACGGTCGCGGTCGACCGGCCGGTGCGGCGCCGCGTGCTCTCGCGCGAGGAGGCCGCGCTGCTCACCCGCCTGCTCGAGGGCGTGGTCACGAGCGGGACGGGGACCGCGGCGGCGATCCCAGGCCGCGCCGTCGCCGGCAAGACGGGCACCACGGAGAACTACGGCGACGCGTGGTTCGTCGGCTACACGCCCCAGCTCGTGACCGCCGTCTGGGTCGGCTACCCGGAGGGGCTGCGACCGATGCTGCACGAGTTCCACGGCGGTCCGGTGGTCGGCGGCTCGTTCCCGGCCCTCATCTGGAAGACCTTCACGAAGGCGGCGCTCGAGACCATGGGCGCTCCGCCGGAGCCCTTCCCGGACGCTCCCTACCCGCCGGGTGTCGCGCGGCGCGTCACCTACCGCGACGGGCGGCTCGAGCTCGACAACGGCTACTGCCGCGACACGATGGTCCTCGTCTACTTCGCCGGGCGCGGGCCGACCGAGACGGCGGATTGCAAGCCGAACGAGGTGGACGTCCCGAGCGTCGTGGGCCTGCCTCTCGCGGTCGCCCGCGCGCGCCTGGCGGCGCAGCCGCTGACCCCGGCGCTCGTCTACCGGCCGGCCGAGCCGGGAGAGCGCGTCGGGACGGTGGTGCGCCAGTTCCCGGAGGGTGGCACCTTGTCCTCGTTCGGTCGCGTGACGCTCATCCTCGCGAAGCCGCTGCACGGGACAGTGCCCCGGGTGGTCGGGCTGAGCCTGCGCGAGGCGCGCGCCAGGCTGGCGCGGCTCGACCTCCAGCCGCGAGTGCGGTTCGGCGCCGGCACGCCGGGGCGGGTGCTCGCGCAGGAGCCGCTGGCGGGCGTCGCCGCCGCGCCGGGGATGACCGTCACCCTCGTCGTCGCACGGGGCTAGCGGAGAGCCGCAGCGGCCGGCTGAGGAACGGCGAGCCGGCGAGACAGTAGCGCCACGCGAGATCGGCGGCCTTCGTGATCCCGACGCGCGGCCCGCTCGCGATCTGGGGCTCGCTCTCGCGGGCGTAGAGCTCGAACGGGGGCTCGTCGAGCGGCAGCCCGTCGTGGTCGCGCGTCACCGCGAGCGCCTGGCACAGCCTGCCGGGGCCGGCGCACAGCTCCCGCACGCCGGGTGTCCCGCGGCGCGCGCGCATCGCGTCGAGGCCGTGGGTGGGCTCGAGCGCGCGCACGAGCACGGCCTCCGCTCTCCCCGCCTCCGCGCACACGAGGTTGAGACACCAGTGGATGCCGTACGAGCGGTAGACGTAGGCGTGCCCGGCCGGGCCGAACATGGAGGCGTTCCGGGCGGTGCGGCCGTTGTAGCCGTGGCTCGCCGGGTCATCCTGATCGTAGGCCTCGACCTCGACGATCCTCCCGCCCACGCCGTCGACGAGGAGCGTCGCGCCGATCAGCTCGGGCGCGACCTCGTGCACCGAGCGCGCGAAGAAGTCCCGGGACAGCCGTCGCGG
>JADGHP010000213.1 GCA_019683855.1 Thermoleophilia bacterium | reverse complement strand
GCGCCGCCCGCGGTCGCCACCATCTTGCCGCCGCGCCGGAAGCCGAGGAAGAGCGGCCGCCAGTGGCCGAGCATCGCGGCCGCGCCGGCGACGACGCCCGCGCCGTGCCCGACGAGCAGCGTCGCGACGAGCGCGGGCACGAACCCCTTCGCCGTGTCGAGGAGCACCGCCGGGATGCCGAGCGTCCTCCCGTAGACGCGCCAGACGTTCGTCGCCCCGATGTTGCCGCTGCCCTTGGTGCGGACGTCCTCGCCGCGGAAGACGCCGACGAGCCAGTAGCCCCACGGCATCGAGCCGGCGAGGTAGCCGGCGACGGCGAGGATCGCGGTCAGCACCGGCCGCCTAGGACGGAATGCCGTACTGCTCGACCCAGCCGTTCACGACGTCCCAGTCGAGGTTGTCGAAGAACGCGTCGATGTACGCCGCGCGGTCGGTCTGGTAGTCGAGGAAGTAGGCGTGCTCGTAGACGTCGAGCGCGACGAGCGGCGTCGCGTTCCACACCGGGAACGTGTTCTGCGCGTCGCCGAGGTAGTTGAACAGGCGTCCCTCGTCCCAGTCGTACGCCGTCCACGCCCAGCCGCGCGCAGCCATCCCGGTCGCCTTGAGATCGGCGCGCCAGGCCTCCGCGGAGCCGAAGTCGCGCTTCACGAGCTCCCCGAAGGCGCCCGTCGGCGCGCCGCCGCCGCCCCCGAGGTGGCCGAAGTACAGCTCGTGGTTCTTGATGCCGCCGACGGCGAAGGTGAGCTCGACCTTCAGCGCGCGCAGCTCCGAGTACGTCTGGTTGGCCGTCTGCAGGTCGGCCTCGGCGAGCTTGCGGAGGATCTCGTTCCGCTTCGCGACGTAGCCCTGGTAGAGGCGGTAGTGGGCCTCGACCGACGCGCGCGAGATCCCGTCGAGCTCGTACACCTCGGGCCGCAGCGGCCGCGGCGCGATCTCCTCGAACTTGTACGCAAGCGTCGACATCTTCGAAGCTCTCCTCCTTCCGACCTGGACCCGGGTGTCGAGCATATCCTCCGTCGACGAAGCGGAGGTTGCGAAAGGAGAGAACGGAATGGCCTTCGAACTACCTGAGCTCCCGTACCCGTACGACGCGCTCGAGCCGCATATCGACGAGGCGACGATGCGCGTCCACCACGACGCGCACCACAAGGCCTACGTCGACAACGCGAACGCCGCGCTCGAGGGAACCGAGTGGGCCGGCCGGCCGGTCGAGCAGGTGCTCGCGAACCTCGATCTCCTCCCCGAGGAGAAGCGCACCGCCGTCCGCAACAACGCCGGCGGCCACGCCAACCACTCGCTCTTCTGGCAGATCATGAGCCCCGACGGCGGCGGCGAGCCCGGCGGCGAGCTGCGCTCGGCGATCGAGGGCGCCTTCGGCTCGGTCGACGCGCTCAAGGCGGCGGTGAACGACGCCGGCGTGAAGCGGTTCGGGAGCGGCTGGACCTGGCTCGTCTGGGACGGGACCGGGCTCCAGGTGTACTCGACCCCGAACCAGGACTCGCCCCACATGCAGGGCCACGTGCCGCTGCTCGGCATCGACGTGTGGGAGCACGCCTACTACCTCCGCTACCAGAACAAGCGTCCCGCCTACCTCGAGGCCTGGTGGAACGTCGTCAACTGGCCCGAGGTGGAGCGGCGCTTCGCGGCGGCCAAGACGAGCTGACCCAGCGGGCGGCCTTGCCTTGGGCGAGGCCGCCCGCTCCAATCCGAGCGAGGGGCGCATGCGTAGAGACCGCAAGGACATGGAGCTCGCCCTCGCGACACCGCGCCTGCGCCCCTCGCCCGCGGACGAGACGGCGCCGGAGCCCGACCCGTCCGACGGCGAGCTGCTCGCGCGCGTCGCCGAGCGCGACCGCGCCGCCTTCGAGGTCCTCTACCACCGGTACGTCCGCTCGGTGTTCGGGCTCGCGCTGCGCCGCCTGCGCGACCGCTCCCGCGCCGAGGACGCGGTGCAGGACGCGTTCGCGGCGATCTGGCGGTCGGCGGGGAGCTACCGGCCGGAGCGCGGCGCCGCCGGGGCGTGGCTGTACGCGGTGGCGCGGAACGCGATCGTCGACCGCTTCCGCAGCGCCGGCGGCGAGGCGGCTGGCGAGATGCCCGAGCTCGTCTCGGGCGAGCCGGGGCCGGCGGAGCGCGCCGAGGCCGCCTACGCCGCCTGGCGCGTCCACCGCGCGCTCGAGGAGCTGCCGCCGCGCGAGCGGGAGGTCGTCGAGCTCGCCTACTGGAGCGGGATGTCCCAGAGCGAGATCGCCTCCTACCTCGGCATCCCGCTGGGCACGGTGAAGACGCGCACGCGGAGCGCGCTGGGGCGCCTCTCGGATCTGCTGGAGGGAGACCTGCGGTGAGCCGAAGCCCGGACTTCGACGAGCTCGTCGGGCCCGAGGTCGGCGGCGAGGCGCGGGAGCGGCTGCGGCGGACGCACGAGCTGCTCGTCGCGGCCGGGCCGCCGCCGGAGCTCTCGCCCGAGCTCGCGGCGGGGCCGACGCTGGCGATGACGCTCGGGCGGAGGCCCGGGCGGGCGCGCCGGCGGCTGTACCTGCTCGCGGCGGCTGCGATCGCCGTCGCGGCGGTCTTCCTCGGCGGCTACGTCGCCGGCAACCGGGGCGGCTCCGGGGTCGCCGCCGTTCGCACGCTGGAGCTACGCGGCACGGCCGCGGCGCCGGGCGCGCTCGCGTCGCTTCGCATCCTGCCGGGCTCGGGCGGCAACTGGCCGATGCGGCTCACCGTGACCGGGCTGCCGAAGCTGCCGCGGCGCGCCTACTACGAGGTGTTCCTCGTCCGCGGCGGGAAGGAGTGGGCGCCGTGCGGCACCTTCCTCGCGCCGGGAGGCGATCGAGCCGTGACGGTGACGCTCAACGCCCCCTACCGGCTGCGCCCCGGCGACCGCTGGCTCGTGACGAGGCGGGATCCCGGCGCG
>JADGHP010000212.1 GCA_019683855.1 Thermoleophilia bacterium | reverse complement strand
CTAGACTGGAACGGCCATGGCCGGGCGCTCCTACAAGACCGAGGCGGTCGTGCTCCGGTCGATCAGGCTCGGCGAGGCCGATCGCGTGCTCCACCTGTACACCCTCGACCGCGGACGCGTCGGCGCCGTGGCGAAGGGCGTACGCAAGACGACGTCGCGCATCGGCGGGCGCCTCGAGCCGCTCTCGCACGTGGAGCTCGTCCTCTACCGCGGCTCCGGCGAGCTCGACACGATCACCGGCGTGCAGCTCGTGCGCTCGCACCGCGCGGCGCGCGAGGACTACTACCGCCTTTCGGTCGGGTTGATCGGGGTCGAGGCGGTGCTGCGCCTCTTCACCGAGCAGGAGGCGAACGAGCGGGCCTTCCTCGCCGTCACGCGCTTCCTCGACCTCCTCGACGACACGCCGCACGCGGCCGACCGACCCGCGCTCGACCCGCTCGCGCTCGCGTTCCAGCTCAAGCTGCTCTGGCTCTCCGGCTACCTGCCGCACCTGACGAGCTGCGCCGAGTGCGGGGCGGAGAGGGTGCCGCTCGCCGGCTACTCGCCGCGCGCCGGCGGCGCCGTCTGCCGCGCGTGCGCGGGGAGGACGGAGGCGCTCGGCGTCAGCGCCGAGGGGATCGCGGGGATCGAGGCGCTGCTCGAGCGCCCGCTGGCGGACGCCGTCCCGCTCGCGCTCTCCGAGCGCGCCCGCCGGGACGCCCTGCGGGTGATCACGGCGTCGTACGAGTACCACGGCGGCTTCCGGCTGCGCACGCTGAGCGCATAAGCCGCGCGAGTCCGCGGTTGATCGAGCGGCCGGTCAGCGAGCGCCGGCGAGCACCTCGAACACGAGGCTTCCGTGCTCGCACACGCTCGTCGGCGGCCGCACCGGGACGTCGACCGTGCCGCCGCCGGTCGCCTGCACGCGGAGCCGCGTGGCGACGGGCTCGCAGGGGCCGGTCCGCCGCTCGCCGGGGCCGGGGATGTCGGGGGAGAAGCGCGCCTGCGCATGGGCGGACGCTCCCGGCTCGAGCGTGATCCGGGCGGCCGCCGGCTGCCCGGGGCGAGCGGGTGAGACGTGGGTGGGGAGCGCGGCGCCGGTCTCGTCGAGCAGGAGCGCGTCGGGAAGCCCGGAGAGGAAGCACGAGCCCTGAGAGGTGTTGGTCAGGGTGAGCTGGTAGCTGATCTGGCCGGCGCCGGCGCTGCCGGGGACGACCGCGAAGGAGCCGGAGAGGTCGCTCCCGGTGCAGGCGCCGCTCGTCGGGCTCGGCTGCGTCGCGCGGCCCGCGGTCACGGTTCTCGCGGTCGTCACCGTGCGTGTCGTCGTGACCGTGACGGTCTTCGAGCCGCCGCAGCCTGCCGCGAAGAGCGCGGCGACGACGCCGATCCCGAGGCCGGCGCGCCTCATCCGGCCTTCGGCGAGCGCCACGGGCGCTCGAGCGCCTCGTCGAGCCACGCGCGCACGCCGGAGATCGGCAGCCGCTCCTGCGCGAGCGTGTCGCGGTCGCGGACGGTCACGGTGTCGTCCTCGAGCGTCTGCTCGTCGATCGTGAACGCCCACGGCGTCCCGATCTCGTCCTGGCGCCGGTAGCGACGCCCGATCTGGCCGCTGTCGTCGTGCTCGACGACGTGGTGGCGGCGCAGCTCCTCGAACAGGTTGCGGGCGCGCGACGCCATCTCCTCGTTGCGAGGGATGAGCGGCAGCACCGCCGCCTTGACCGGCGCGATCTTCGGATGGAGCCGCAGGACGGTGCGCTCGCGCTCGCCGACGACCTCCTCGTCGTAGCCGTCGCAGAGGAAGGCGAGCAGGATCCGGTCGATCGATACCGCCGGCTCGATCACGTGCGGCGTGTAGCGCTCGCCGTCGGGGCCGACGTACTCGAGCTTCGTCCCCGAGTGCAGGGTGTGCTGGGTCAAGTCGAAGTCGCCGCGGTTGGCGACGCCCTCGAGCTCCTGCCAGCCGATCGGGTAGCGGTACTCGATGTCGCTCGTGCCGCTCGAGTAGTGCGAGCGCTCCTCGGGGGTGTGCTCGCGGACGCGCAGGTTGCTCTCCCGGAGGCCGAGGTCGAGGTACCAGTTGAGGCGCTCCTCGATCCAGTAGCGGTACCACCGCTCCGCCTGGTCGGGGGGCACGAAGAACTCCATCTCCATCTGCTCGAACTCGCGCATCCGGAACAGGAAGTTGCCGGGCGTGATCTCGTTGCGGAACGACTTGCCGACCTGCGCGATGCCGAACGGCGGCTTGCGGCGCGCGAGCTGGAGCACGTTCTTGAAGTTGACGAAGATGCCCTGGGCGGTCTCCGGGCGCAGGTACGCGACCGAGCTGGCGTCCTCCATGGCGCCGACCTGCGTCTTGAACATGAGGTTGAACTGGCGCGGCTCGGTGAGGTCGCAGTCGGGGGTCTCGCCGGGGTGCCTGCTCGGCTTGCGGCCGCAGCTTGCGTCCTCGAGCTTGTCGGCGCGGAAGCGCAGCTTGCAGGTGCGGCAGTCGACGAGCGGGTCGCTGAAGCCGGAGACGTGGCCGGAGGCCTCCCAGACGCGAGGGTTGAGGATCACCGCCGAGTCGAGCGCGACGATGTCGTCGCGCTCCTGCACCATCGACCGCAGCCAGAGCGAGCGGATGTTCGCCTTGGTGAGGACGCCGTAGTGGCCGTAGTCGTACGTCGAGCCGAGGCCGCCGTAGATCTCCGACGAGGGGAAGACGAAGCCGCGACGCCGGCAGAGGGAGACGATCTTGTCCATCGTCACGGGCGTCTCGGCGGCCTCGGGCATGGCGGGCAGGTTAGCGGCAGGTGCGGCGTCGCCCCGCGCCCGGCGCGCGTGGGAGTCGCGGGCTGTGGACGAGATGTCCGTCTTTCTCGACGAAGCCGGCACCCCGCCGCAACGGTCTCTCCGGCACCCTGGGGGTCCCCGGGGCGGGCTCTTATACACAACACCGAGCCCACGCCACAAT
>JADGHP010000211.1 GCA_019683855.1 Thermoleophilia bacterium | reverse complement strand
GCCGGTCGAGAAGTTGTCGAGCACGCGCACCTCGTCGCCGCGCTCGAGCAGGGCGCGCACGAGGTTCGAGCCGATGAAGCCGGCCCCGCCGGTGACGAGCACCCTCTGCGGCATCAGGGGCGAATCCTGCCTGACGAGCCCGCGGCCACTCCTCCCACCGCGAGCCACGTCGTCGCATCGAGCGGCACGCCGGCGACGATCTGGAGCGCGGTCCAGAGGCCGAGCGCGAGCACGAACCAGAACGTGCCGAGCGCTGCCGCGAACGCCGCGCCGGACGGCGCGTACAGGGCCACGCGCATGCCGACGACGAGCACGGTTCCGATCCAGGCGAGCAGGAGCGCGAAGCCGACGATGCCGAGATCGCTCAGCACCTGGACGTACAGCATCTGGACCCCGTACTCGCGACCCGGCCCCGGAAACGCCTTCGCGGCCACGTGCGGGAACCTCCGGTGAGCCGCCGGCAGCTCCGGCGCGATCGCAGACTGCTCGGTCGTCCCCTGCCAGCCGACGCCGAGGAGCGGGTGATGGAGCCAGACCCGCAAGCCGATGTAGGCGAGCAGCGTCCGCTGCGAGTAGGTCTGGATCTCGGTGTGCGTCACACGCTGGGGCTGCTTCACCCCGAGGAAGCGGAAGAACTGGTCGAAGTCGCGCGCTCGCAACGCGAGTACCCCGAGCGAGGCGACCGCCGCGACGGCGAGACAGCCGACGACCGCCTTCGTGCTCACCGCGCCGCGGCGAGCGGCTACGTACAGGAGTGCCGCCACCGCCGGCGCGAGGCCGACGATGCCTGCAGTCGTGCCGCTGACGACGAAGCCGACGGTGCCGGCCGCAGCCGCGACCCACGCGGCCTGCCTGACGCGGCGGTCGCGCTCGCGCCAGAGCAGGCCGAGCAGGCCGGCGCCGAGGCTCATACCTGCGAGCGCGGTGAAGTCGTGCTGACCGAGGAACGACGGCTGCCGCCTCCCTTGCGGCCACGCGCCGACGATGTCCCAGCCGGCCCATTGCACGACCCCGAGAGCGGCAGCCGCGACCGTCCACGCCGTCAGGACGCCGAGCACGAGCAGCGCGTCGGCTCGACGCCGCACGACGAGCGGCACCGCGGGCGCAAGCAGCGCGTACTCGCAGAAGCCGACCAGCGTCACGAAGTGGGTGCTCCAGGCGTACGAGCGCGACGAGAGCAGCGGGTAGAAGGTCGCCGCGACGATCCACGCCAGGAACGCCCCGGTCGCCAGCCAAAGCGGCAGGGCCGGCCGTAGCAGCCGCAGCTCGCCTCGGGCCGCCGCCACCGCCGCGGCTGCGACCACCGCCATCACCGCGAGATCTTGGAGCTTGAGGGTCGCGCCGAGCGGCAGCGAGACGGACGGCTGGTACTGGACGTGCAGGAAGAGCGGCGGGAGCGCGAGCGCGAGGACGACGGCGCCCGGCGAAGCGCTACGCACAGCCGCAAAAAGCCGCCCGCGCGGCTGCCCTTGCGGGACGGCGTCAACCGAGTGCACCGGCCGAGTCTAGCCCCGGCTTCCCTACACTGACCGACCGATGGCGGGACCGCTTCTGCGCAGGCGCGCCGCTGCCGCCGCCGGCACCTACGCGTCGATTGCGCTGGGGTTCCTGGGCACGGTCGTCGCCGCGCGCATGTTCAGCACCCAGGTGCTCGGCCTCTACGCGATCGTGATCGCGTCGACCGGGTTCTTCCAGGCGCTGCTCGACCTGACGATCGAGGAGGCGCTGATCAAGTTCGGGTTCCGCTACATCCAACGGGAGGACTGGGGGAGGCTGCGCCGCCTCTTCCGGCGGACGTTCGTCTTCAAGCTCGCCGGTGCGGTGCTCGGCGCGATCGCGTTGCTCGTGCTCGCGCTCTTCGCCGAGCCGATCTTCGGGCACGAGCAGCTGCGACTGCCGCTCGCCCTCGCCGCGCTCATCCCGCTGCTCCAATCCCCGGAGGGGATCTCCGCCGTCCCGCTCATGCTCCGCGGCCGCTACGACCTTCGCGGCGCGTTCCTCGCGCTCTCGATGGCGCTGCGGCTGGCGGCGATCGCAGCCGGCGCGAGCTTCGGGCTCGCGTGGACGGTCGCGGCGATCGTCGTCGCGCAGGCGGCGGCGTCGCTCGCGATCGGGCTTGCCGGGCTCGCGGCGTTCCGGCGCTTCCCGCGCGCCGACCCGCGGCCGCTCGGCGAGGACGCCCGCGAGATCGTCCGCTTCGTCCTCCAGTCGAGCGGCGCGACCGGCGCCGTGTCGCTGCGAAGCACGCTCACCCCGCTCGTGCTGGGGATCGCGTCGACCGCGACGCAGGTCGGCTACTTCCGAGTCGCGCAATCGCCGCAGCAGGGGTTCAACGCCGTCTCCGCGCCGATCCGGATGGTCCTCCTCACGGAGCAGACGCGCGACTGGGAGCGCGGCCACCGCGAGCGCGTCTTCGCCGGGATCCGCCGCTACATGCTGCTCGCCGTTCTCGGCGCGCTCGTCCTCGTCCCGCCCCTGCTCGCCCTCATGCCCGACGTGATCCGGATCGTCTTCGAGCCCAAGAACCTCGGCGCGGTCACGGCGGCGCGCATCGTCGTGCTCGCAGGCGCCGTGCAGTTCGTCGTCGGCTGGTCGAAGAGCTTCGCCGTCACCTCGGGACGGCCGCAGCTTCGGATCTGGACGCACGGGCTCGAGACTGTCGTTCTGCTCCCGCTCGCGATCGTGCTCGGCTGGCGGTGGGGCGCCGCGGGCGCCGCCGGCGCGGTCCTCGCCTCGAGCGTCGCGTTCGCGATCGCGTGGCTCGTCCTGCTCGCGCGCATCCGGCGGGAGCCCGCGGAGCTCCCTCCGGCGCCGCCCGAGCCTGCCGTCGCAGCCACCGAGGCGCGGGTGTGAGAGTGCTCATCGTGTCCGGCATCTGGCCGCCCGACGTCGGCGGGCCGGCCAGCCATGCGCCCGAGGTCGCCTCGTTCCTGCTCGGGCGCGGCCACC
>JADGHP010000210.1 GCA_019683855.1 Thermoleophilia bacterium | reverse complement strand
GCTCGTCCCCCCGCCGGCGCCCGCGGGACGGAAGCGCAGCTCCTCGCCCTCGCGCCGCGCGACCGCCTCCTCTCCTTCCCGTCGCTGGGTCGTCTCGACGGCCGGCTCGCCGTCGAGCCGGCGCGCGAGCTCGCCCGCGTCCAGCCCCGCGCCGGGCAGGAGGTAGACCTGGCCGGCGCGGTTCGAGGCGGTGACGACGACCCGCCCGTCGAGATCGGCGAAGGCGTCCTGCAGCCGCGCGACGCGCTCGACCGCCGTCTGCCCGTGGTCGGAGTGGAGGATCACGGCGTAGCGCTCGAGGAACTCATCCGGCCCGCCGGCCGCCTCCAGGAGCGCCGCGATCGCAGCGTCGACCCGCTCGAGCGCGACGTCCTCCGCGCCCTCGGGGCCGCGCGCATGCGAGACGTAGTCGAAGTCGGAGAGGTAGTAGGCGAGGAAGTCGAAGCCGTCGCGGGTGACGAGCCAGCGCCCGACGGCGGCGGCGTAGGCGTCGACGGAGCCGGCGGCGCGGTTGCGGACGGCGAGCGGCGCTCCCGTCGGGTCGGACTCGAACAGGCTGTAGTAGAAGAAGCGCGTCGGGCCGTACGCCGCGCGCGTCACCCACGGCAGCGTGGGTTGGTGCCGGCGTCGGCCGCGGTAGCAGGTGATGTTCACCGCCGCCGCGACGAGACCCGCGTCCTCGAGCGCCTCGTAGACGGTGACCGCCTCCGGGCCGAGGTGACGCTCGTTCATGTTGAAGATCGTGTCCGCGATCGACTGCGCCATCCCGGCGGCGCGCAGCGCGGCGAACGAGGAGCCGTACTCGACGAGCCGCCGCTCCCGCCGGTGCCACCATACGAGCGACGGGATCCGGTGCACGTCGGGGCCCGCGCCGGTGACGATCGAGGAGAGGCAGACGGGGGTGAGCGACGGGAAGACCGAGGTGGCGCGCCGGTAGCTGCCGTGCGCGGCGAGGAACGCGAGCGCCGGGGCTCGATCGCCCTCGACCGCCCGCTCGAACGCAGCGGGCGTCATCCCGTCCACGACGACGAGCACGAGCTTCTTCGGCACGGAGTCGCCTCCCTTGGCCTCTAGCGATCGCGGGCGAGCGTGCGCAGGCCGGCGTAGCGCTCCGGCTGCCGCCTCCGGATCCGCGCCGCGAGCGCCGGCAGCGCCAGCGCCTCGAGGTAGCCGAGGACGGGCACCCAGGCGAGCGCCGCGGCGACGATCGCCGCGCCAGCGACGAGCGTCGCCGTCCCGCCCCGGGTGCCGCCGCGGCGGAGCGCGCCGGCGACGACCTGGGTCGCGCCGAGCGAGCCCGCGAGCCCGCCGAGCGCGCCGCCGACGACGTCGCCCCAGCTTCCCGGCTGCGACGCGTCCACGGCGTAGCCGATCGCCGCGCCCGCGACGAGCGCCGCCAGCCCGGCCGCGGCGAGCGCCGCCCGCGCCGCGCCGACGAACCCCGCGAGGAGGACGCCCGCCCCCGCACCGAGTCCCGCCGCGACGCCGATCCAGTACCACGCTCCCACGCGGCCAGTGTAGAGCCGCCCGACGGCGACCGCGCCGCCCGCCGCGCCTACGCCCCCTGCTCGAGCCGCGCGATCACCGCCAGCCCGAACTCGGCGGCGCGCTTGCCGTCGATGACGCGGTGGTCGAAGGTGACGGAGACGTTCCCGATCGGACGGATCGCGATCTCGCCGTCTCGCACGACGGGCCGGTCGGCGATCCGGTGCACGCCGAGGATCGCCACCTCGGGGTGGTTGACGAGCGGGGTGACGAAGAGCCCGGCGGCGCGGCCGGCGCTCGTGACGGTGAAGGTGCCGTCGCGCAGCTCCTCGGGCGCGAGCGTGCCAGCGTGGGCGGCCTCGACGAGCCGGCGCACCTCGGCCTCGAGCTCGTCGAGGGAGCGCCGTTCGCAGCCGCGCACCACGGGGACGACGAGGCCCTGCTCGGTCTGGACGGCGACGCCGATGTCGTAGCGGTCGAGGTAGACGAGCTCGCCGTCCTCGACGCGCGCGTTCAGCTCCGGGTACTCGCGCAGCGACGCGGCGGCCGCCCGGAGGACGAGCGGGACGAGCCGTCTCGGGTGGACGCCGGAGAAGTCGCACTCCTCCACCCAGGTGACGGCCGCGACCTCGCGGTGCGCGCGCGTGAGGTGCTCGAACATCTGCCGACGGACGCCGCGCAGCCGCTCGCGCCGCCCCTCGGCCGCCGGGGTCACGGCGCCAGTCGAGGCCGCGGCCGCCGCGGCGGCGCGCACGTCCTCCTCGGTGATCCGCCCCTGCGCACCGGTGCCGGCGAGCGCGGCGAGATCGACGCCGAGCTCCTGCGCGAGCCGGCGCACGAGCGGGGTCGCCCGCACCTTCTCCTGCCCCGCGCCTTGTAACACTCTGTTACTTGGCTGGGGCGCCGCGGCCTCGGCCGGCGGGCGCTCCTCCCCGGCCGGGGGCTCTTCCTCCGCGGGCGCCTCGCCGTCGCCGTCGATCACGACGAGCACCGTGCCGACGGGCACGACCTCGCCCTCCGCGACGAGGATCCGGGAGACGACTCCCGCCGCCGGGGAGGGAATCTCGACCGTGGTCTTGTCGGTGGCGATCTCGACGAGCGGATCGTCCTCGCCGACCTCCTGGCCCTCCGCGACGAGCCAGCGGGCGATCTCGCCCTCGGTCAGACCCTCGCCGAGATCCGGCAGCCTGAGCTCGTAGGCCATGCTCGTCTCTCCCAGGTTGCTCCTAGAACGCGAGCAGCCGGCGGGCGGCGTCGAGGACGCGCTCGAGCGAGGGCATGTAGGCGTCCTCGAGCTTCCAGTAGGGGTAGGGGACGTCGTAGCCGGTGACGCGCAGGACGGGGCCGTGCAGGTCGAGGATCGCCTTCTCGGCGAGGATCGCGGCCAGCTCGGCGCCGAAGCCGGCGGTGCGAGGCGCCTCCTGCACGATCACGACGCGGCCGGTCTTGGCGGCCGAGGCGAGCAGCGCCTCCTCGTCGAGCGGCTTG
>JADGHP010000209.1 GCA_019683855.1 Thermoleophilia bacterium | reverse complement strand
ACCGCCCCGGTGAGGTCCTCGAGCCCGACGAACGCCATCGGGTCGCCCTTCTTCGTCGTCATCTGCTTGAGCGAGCCGACGATGCCGCCGACCACGACCACCTCGCCGTCGCGACGCCGCTCGACCTCGGACAGCGCGCAGTCGGTCTTGCGCCGCAGCTGGTCGCGGATCGCGCTCAGCGGATGCTCGGAGACGTACAGCCCGAGGCTCTCCTTCTCCATCCGCAGCAGATCCGGCTTGTCGAACTCGCCCGGGGGCACCGGCGGATGATGTCGGGGCGCGGCGGCGCCGTCGACGTCGCCGAGATCGAAGATCGAGCCCTGCCCGAGCAGCCTGTCGGCCTGCTGGCGCTGCCCCCACGAGAGCGCCTGCTCGAGCACCTCGAGCATCCCGCGCCGCGACGCGCCGGTCGAGTCGAGCGCGCCGCACTTGACGAGCGACTCGAGCACGCGCTTGTTGACGAGCCCCGGATCGACGCGCTCCGTGAAGTCCCAGATCGACGCGAACGGACCGCCCTCCTCGCGCGCGCGCACGATCGCCCGGCAGGCGGCCTCGCCGACGTTCTTGACCGCGTTGAGGCCGAACCGGATCTTCCCCTCGACGACGGCGAAGTCGACCTGCGAGGTGTTGACGTCGGGCGGGAGCACCTCGATGCCGAGCTCCTCGCAGGCGTTCACGTAGAACGGCACCTTGTCCTTGGTGTTCATCACCGAAGAGATGAGCGCCGCCATGTACTCGCGCGGGTGGTTCGCCTTCAGCCAGGCGGTCCGGTAGGCGATGAGGGCGTAGCAGGCGGCGTGCGACTTGTTGAACGAGTAGTCCTGCGCCTGCTCCATGTCTGCCCAGAGCTGGCTGGCGACGGCCGCCGAGGTGCCGGTCGCGGCGCACCCCTCGAGGAACTTGTCCTTGAGGGACGCCATCAGCGAGTGGATCTTCTTGCCGATCGCCTTGCGCAGGTCGTCGGCCTCGGCGGGCGTGAAGCCGGCGATCTGCTTCGCGATCTCCATGTACTGCTCCTGGTAGATGCAGATGCCGTACGTGGAGCTCGTGATCGGCTTCAGCCGCTCGTCCGGATAGGTCACCGCCTCCTGCCCGTTCTTGCGCCGGGCGTAGACGGGGATGTACGCCATCGGCCCCGGCCGGTAGAGCGCGACGAGCGCGATCAGATCCTCGAAGACGGTGGGCCGCACCAGCCGCAGCGCCTCGCGCATCCCCGATGACTCGAACTGGAAGACGCCGGTCGACTCGCCGCGGGCGAGCATCTCGTACGTCTTGCTGTCGTCGAGCGGGATCGTCGAGATGTCGAGGCCGCCGCCGACGAGCTCGACCGCCTTGTCGATCACGTCGAGGTTGCGCAGACCGAGGAAGTCCATCTTCAGCAGGCCGAGCGCCTCGCAGACCGTGCCCTCGAACTGCGTCACGATCTCCTGGTCGGCGCCCTTCTGCTGGAGCGGGACGAGGTTCATCAGCGGCTCGGCGCCGATCACCACCGCCGCCGCATGGATGCCGTCCTGGCGCGTGAGGCCCTCCAGCGGCCGCGCGAGCTCGACGATCTCGCGCGCGACCGGGTCGGAGTCGACCGCCTGGCGCAGCTCGGCGCCCGGCTTCAGGCACTCCTCGAGCGTCTGGCCCGGCCCCTCCGGGATCAGCTTCGCGATCTTGTCGACGACGCCGTACGGCACCTCGAGCACGCGGCCCGCGTCGCGGACGGCGGCCCGCGCGGCCATCGTCCCGAAGGTGATGATCTGCGCCACCCGGTCGCGGCCGTACTTCTCGCGCACGTAGTTGATGACGCGCTCGCGACCCTCCACGGCGAAGTCGATGTCCATGTCGGGCATCGATTTTCGGCCCGGGTTGAGGAAGCGCTCGAAGAGCAGGTCGTAGCGGATCGGGTCGACGTCGGTGATCTCGAGGCAGTAGGCGACGAGACTGCCGGCGGCGGAGCCGCGACCGGGGCCGACGCTGATCCCGTTGCGCTTCGCGAAGCCGACGAAGTCCGCGACGATCAGGAAGTAGTCGGCGAAGCCCATCTCCCGGATCGTCTTCAGCTCGAACTGGAGCCGCTCGCGCAGCTCGGGCGTCACCTGCGCGTAGCGGCGCGCGAGGCCCTTCTCGCACAGCTCGACGAGGTACTCGAACGCGTCGCGGCCGTCCGGGGTCGGGAACTTCGGCAGCCGGATCCGGCCCAGCTCGATCTCGACGTTGCAGCGCTCGGCCACCTCGAGCGTCCGCCGCAGCGCCGCCGCCTGGCCCGGGAAGTCGGCCGCCATCTCCTCGGGGGTCTTGAAGTAGAACTGGTCGGTCTCGAACCGCCAGCGGTCCGGGTTGCGGAGGGAGTCGCCCGACTGGATGCAGAGCAGCGCCTCGTGCGCGCGCGCGTCCTCGTGGCGGAGGTAGTGGACGTCCCCGGTGACGACGAGCGGCAGGCCCCGCTTCGCGGCCAGCTCCTGCAGCACCGGGTTGATCCGCTGCTGCACGTCGAGGTGCGCGTTCTGCATCTCGACGTAGACGTTGTCGCGCCCGAAGATCTGCTCGAGCCGGTCGAGCTCCGCCTCGGCGTCGGCGACGCGGTTCTCCTCGAGCGCCTTGCAGACCCGGCCGGAGAGGCAGCCGGAGAGCGCGATCAGCCCGCGCGCGTGCCGCTCGAGCAGCTCCCAGTCGACGCGCGGCCTGTAGTAGTAGCCCTCGAGGTAGCCGAGCGAGGAGAGCTTGATCAGGTTCCCGTAGCCCTCGGTCGTCTCCGCGAGCAGGGTGAGGTGCGCGTAGCCCTTCTGCTGGACGCGCCGGTCGTCGGCGACGTAGACCTCGCAGCCGACGATCGGCTTCACGCCCTCCCTGCGGGCGGCCTGGTAGAGGTCGACCGCGCCGGCGAGGGAGCCGTGGTCGGTGAGCGCGACCGCCGGCATCTCGAGCTCGGCCGCGCGCTTGGCCAGCTCGGGGATGCGGCACGCCCCGTCGAGGATCGAGTACTCCGAGTG
>JADGHP010000208.1 GCA_019683855.1 Thermoleophilia bacterium | reverse complement strand
CGCGCGTTCGCCGAGCTCGAGATGGGCGCCGAGCTCTACTGCCTGCACCGCAACCGCTGGTGGCAGACCAAGCGCGGCCCGCTGCTCGACACCGGGGCGTTCGTCGTCGGGCTCGAGTACGCCGCCGAGATCGAGGCGACCGTCCTCGGCAAGCCGAGCCCGTCCTACTTCGAGGCGGCCTGCCAGGCGCTCGACGCCGAGCCGGGGATGACGTGGATGGTCGGCGACGACCTCGAGAGCGACATCGTCGGCGCGCGCGGGATGGGCATGCGCACCGTGCTCGTCCGCACCGGCAAGTTCAGGCCGGACGCGGTCGAGGCGTCGCGGATCCGGCCCGACGGGATCGTCTCCTCGATCGGACAGCTCCCCGACTGGCTGGAGGAGCACCTGTGACTCGCGTGGGCACCGACCTGATCGAGATCGAGCGCGTGCGGCGGGCGCTCGAGCGCTACGCGCGCTTCCGCGAGCGCTGCTTCACTGCGGCCGAGCGCGCCTACTGCGACGCGCGTCCCAACCCGGCGCAGAGCTACGCCGGCCGCTTCGCCGGCAAAGAGGCGGTGGGGAAGGCGCTCGGCTTCGGCGTCGCCCGCGCCTTTGCGTGGAAGGAGATCGAGATCGTCGGCCGGCCGAAGCCCTCCGTTCGCCTGCACGGCCGCGTCGCCGCCTGGGCGGAGCGGGTCGGCGTCCGCGCGATCGACCTCTCGATGACGCACTCGCGCGAGCTCGCGCAGGCGGTCGCCGTCGTCGATGGCTGACGAGGCGCTCTACACCGCGGACGAGATGCGCGCGGCCGAGGCCCGCTACCCGGGCTACCCCGCGACCGTCCCGGAGCTGATGGAGCGCGCCGGCGGCGCGGCGGCCGAGGTCGCCCTGCGGCTGTTCCCGGCGGCTCGCCGCTGGACGCTCGTGTGCGGCGGCGGCTCGAACGGCGGCGACGGTCGCGTGATGGCGCAGCGACTCGAGGCCGCGGGGCGGGAGACGCTCGTCGTGGACGCGAAGGCGGGCGAGCGCGACCTCGGCCGGCCGGACGTCGTCGTCGACGCGCTCTTCGGCACGGGCTTCACGGGCGCGCCCCGACCGGACGCCGCGGCGCTGATCGAGGCGATGAACTCGGCCGGCGTCCCCGTCTTCGCGATCGACCTCCCCTCGGGCGTGGACGCGTCCACCGGCGAGGCGGCGGGGGTCGCCGTCCGCGCGACCGCCACCGTCACCTTCCACGGCCGCAAGGTCGGGCTCGCCGTCGCGCCCGGCCGCTTCCACGCGGGCTCCGTCCACGTCGCCGACATCGGGCTCGAGCCGGCGGAGACCGAGCACCGGCTCGTCGGCCCCGGGATCCTCGACGAGGTGCCGCGCCGCGGCTCGCGCGACAACAAGTACACGGCCGGCCACGTCCTCGTCGTCGGCGGCTCGCGCGGCCTCACCGGCGCCCCCTCGCTCGCGGCGATGGCGGCGCTCCGCGCGGACGCCGGCTACGTCACGGTGGCCGCCCCCGAGTCGGCGCTGCCGGTGCTCGAGCAGCGGCTGCTGGAGCCGGTGAAGCGGCCGCTGCCGGACGCGGGGGGCGAGGTTGCGGCGGGCGCCGCTGACACGGTGCTCGAGCTCGCGGCGAGGGCGCACGCGCTCGCGGTCGGACCCGGGCTCGGCCGCGGCGCCGGCGCGAAGGAGCTCGTCCGGCGCGTGCTCGCCGAGGCGCCGCTGCCCGCGGTCGTGGACGCGGATGCGCTGCACGAGCTCGAGCCCGGCGACTGGCCGGCGCCGCGCGTGCTGACCCCGCACGAGGGCGAGCTCGCGCGGCTGCTCGGCCGCGACTCGCGCGAGGTGGCCTCGCACCGGCTCGCCTCGGCGCGCGAGGCGGCGGAGCGCTTCCGCTGCGTCGTCGTCCTCAAGGGCGAGGACACGCTCGTCGCCGCGCCCGGCCGCGGCGTGCTCGTCGTGGCGCTCGGCCTCCCCTCGCTCGCCACCGCGGGCACCGGCGACGTGCTCACCGGGATCCTCGCCGCGTTCCTCGCCAAGGGGATGGAGCCGCAGCGCGCCGCCGCCGCCGCGGCCGCCGCGCAGCAGCGCGCCTCGGTGGCGGCGCCGCAGCGGGCGGGGCTCGTCGCCGGCGACCTGCTCGACGCGCTGCCCCGCGCTCTCGGCGGCTGACCCCTCCGCGACCCGCGAGACTACGGCCGTGCACCGCAGCGAGATCACGATCGACCTCGGGGCCGTGCGGCGGAACGCGCAGACGCTGCTGCGCGCGCTGGAGGGCGCCGAGCTGTGGGCGGTCGTCAAGGCGAACGGCTATGGCCACGGCGCGAGCGACGTCGCCGGCGCGGCGCTCGGCGCGGGCGCGACCGGCCTCTGCGTCGCTACCGTCGCCGAGGGGCTCGCGCTGCGCCGCGACTTCCCGACCGCGCGGATCATCGTCATGGGACCCGCTGCGACGAGTCGGGAGGTCGCGCATGCCCGCGACGCGGCGCTCGAGCTCGTCGTCTCGGGCGGAGAGATCCCGGCTGGCGTCCGCGTCCACCTCAAGCTCGACACGGGAATGGGACGCTGGGGTCTCTCCGAGCTGCCGCTGCCGCCGGTCGAGGTGGTCGGCCTGATGAGCCATCTCGCCACCGCCGACACCGACGCCGCCTTCACGAACTGGCAGATCGAGCGCTTCCGCGAGGCGACGCAGCCCTTCTCGCACTTGACGCGCCACATCGCGAACAGCGCGGCCGCGCTCCGCTACCCAGCCGCGCGCTTCGACGCGGCCCGCTGCGGGATCGCGCTCTACGGGCTCTCCCCGTTCGGCACCGATCCCGCCGAGGACGGTCTCGAGCCCGCGCTCACCTGGACGAGCCACCTCGCCCAGGTGCGGCTCCTGCCGCCCGGCTACAGCACGGGTTACGGTCGCCGCTTCATCGCCGAGCGTCCGACCTGGATCGGCATCGTCCCGGTCGGCTACGCGGACGGCTTCCGCCGCGACCTGACCGGGACGCAGGTGCGCGTGGGGGGCGAGCT
>JADGHP010000207.1 GCA_019683855.1 Thermoleophilia bacterium | reverse complement strand
GGGGGGGGCGGGCGGGGGCTTGGGGTGTGGGGGGGGGGGGGGGGCGGCCCACCCGGGGGGCGGGGGGGGGGGCCGCGGGCTCCCGGCTCGACCTCCGCGGCGCCGCGGCGCCGTTCGCGCTCGGCGCCCTCGGCGTCCTCGGGCTGGGGGCGGCGAACGGCGGCTACTTCCCGAGCTCGTGGGGCTGGGCGGCTGTGGCCCTCGCCGCCGTGCTCGTCTGGGCGCTCGCGACCGGCGCGCCCTTCCGGCCCACCGGGCTCGAGGCGGCGTTCCTCGGCGGGCTCGCGCTCTCCACCGGCTGGGTGGCGCTCTCGTCTGTCTGGGGCGTGTCCTCTCAGGCCCTCGACGAGGCCGGCCGCGTCGTGGTCTACCTGGCCGGCGTGGCCGCGGCCCTTGCCCTTGCCCACCGCGGCCGCGCGGCCGCGCTGCTCGCGGGCGTCCTCGCGGGCGCGACGGCGGTCGCCGGCTACGCGCTCGCCACGAGGCTCTTCCCCGAGCGGATCGGCAGCTTCGACTCCGTCGCCGGCTACCGGCTCGCGAGCCCGATCGGCTACTGGAACGGCCTTGGCCTCCTCTGCGCGCTCGCGCTCCTGCTCGGGCTCGCGGTCGTCGCGAGCACGGGATCGCCCCTGCGGGCTGCCCTCGCGGCCGCTCCCGCGCCCGTGCTCGCCTCGACGCTCTCCTTCACCTTCAGCCGCGGCGCCTGGCTTTCGCTCGGCATCGGGCTTGCGCTCGCCCTCGCGCTCGACCCGCGCCGGCTGCGCCTGACGGCGACCGCGCTCGCGCTCGGCCTACCCGCCGCCGTGGGGGTCTACGCCGGGTCGCGCTCCGACGCGCTCACCCACCAGCGAGCGACGATCGCGCGCGCGGCGCACGACGGGCACCGGCTCGCCCTGCTCCTCGCCGTCCTCGTCGTCGCCGCCGCCGCCCTCGCGGCGGGTTCGAGCCTCCTGCGCCGGCGGATCGTCGTGCCCGCGACCGCCTCGCGGGTCTACGCCGCCGTCCTGCTCGCCGCGGCGCTCGCCGCGCTCGCCGCCGGGCTCGTGCGCCTCGGCGGCCCGGCCGGCGCCGCCCACCGCGCCTGGCACGCGTTCAGCGCCCCGCCCCCGAAGACGGGAACCGACCTGCGCAAGCGGCTCTTCAGCTTCTCCGGCACCGGGCGCGCCGAGCTCTACCGGGCCGCCTGGGCCGACGCCCGCGCGCACCCGCTCGTCGGCTCCGGCGCCGGCTCGTTCGAGGCGTACTGGCTGCGCCACCGCCCCGACGGGCAAACGGTGCGCGACGCGCACAGCCTCTACCTCGAGACGCTCGCCGAGCAGGGCGCCGTCGGCCTCGCGCTGCTCACAGTCGCGCTCGCCGCGCCGCTCGTCGCCGCCGTCCGAGTCCGCCGCCGCCCCGGCGTCGCCGCCGCCGCGGGGGCCTACGCCGCCTACCTCGCCGGCGCCGCCGTCGACTGGGACTGGGAGCTCGCCGCCGTCACCCTCGCCGCGCTCCTCACCGGCGCCGCGCTGCTCTCCGCCGCGCGGCCCGACGAGGAGCGGGAGCCTCCGCCACGGCTCCGCTACGGAGCCCTCGCCGGCGCGCTCGCGATCGCCGCTGCCGGCTTCGTCTTCCTTGTCGGCCACATGCTGCTCGCCCGCGCGAGCGACGCCGCTCGCGACGGCCGCTGGGCGTCGGCCGTCCGGGACGCACGCCGGGCCGCGAGCTGGCTCCCCTGGTCGATCGCGCCCTGGCGGCAGCTCGGCGAGGCGCAGCTCGCCCTGGGCGACACGGCGGCCGCGCGCGCGAGCTTCCGCACCGCCCTGCGCAAGGACCCCGGCGACTGGAGCCTCTGGTTCGACCTCGCCCGCGCCTCCAGCGGGCCCGCCCGGACGGCCGCGCTCGCCCGCGCCAAGCGGCTCGACCCGGGCAGCCCCGAGATCGCCGAGCTCGAGCGCGAGCTCGCAGCGGAGGGGGCGATCGCCGTCGACGGAGGCAAGCCGTGAGACGCGACCCGCTCGCCGACCCGAGGCCGCTGATCACGCGCGTCTACGCGTACGTCGCCTACCGGATCGGCGACGGGCCGGACGCCGAGGACGTCACGAGCGAGACCTTCGAGCGTGCGCTCCGCTACCGCTCGAGCTTCGACCCGCGCCGCGGCGATCCGGCCGCCTGGCTCGTCGGCATCGCCCGCCGCTGCATCGCCGACGCCGCGCTCCGCGGGCAGACGCCGGTCGACGAGCCGCCGGAGCGCACGGGCGAGGGGCACGAGGAGCGCACGCTCCGCCGGCTCGAGCTCCGCGAGGCGGTGGCGCGGCTCGACGAGCGCGACCGCGAGCTCGTCGCGCTCCGCTACGGCGCCGACCTCACCGCGCGCCAGATCGCCGAGCTGCTCGAGCTGCGCACGAACACGGTCGAGGTCGCGCTCCACCGGGCGCTCGGGCGCCTCCGCGAGCACCTCGAGGCGCCCGGCTCCGAGCGGGCGAGCGCGGCCCGGGCGCTCCAAGCCTCCTGAGCCCGTAAGGGTCCGGCTCTCTCCGCCGGTACTGGGGTCGAAAGCTTCGATCCGACCCTGCGGGAGGTAGACGAGTGACCGGGTTCCTCAGGAGGGACAGCCTCGGGCGGCAGCTCCGGGCGGCGCGTCCGCAACCGCCGAGCGCACTCGTGAGCTGCATCGAGGAGCGCGTCCGCGCGGCCCGGCCGCGCCGGCGCGGCACCTGGCGCGTCGCCGTGCCGGTGGCGTTCACCGGCGCCCTCGCCGCCGCGCTCGCCGCGGTCGGCGGCATCGGCTACGCCGCCTCGAGCGTCGAGCACGCCGCGAAGACCGTCTCGCACGTGTTCATGCGCGCGCAGGCGCACGAGCCCGTGATCGTCCGCGGCCTCAGCTCCGGCGGCGACCAGTACAAGCCGGGCTTCGGCTGGGGCGACCCGAACCACAACCACAGCGGGCCTCCCGGGCTCAAGCGCAAGGGCGGCGCGCTCGCGCCTCCGCTGACGCCGAAGGTCCAGGGCGA
>JADGHP010000206.1 GCA_019683855.1 Thermoleophilia bacterium | reverse complement strand
GGCGCGGAGCCCGCCGCCGCGCCTCCCGTCGAAGGAGTCGACGATGATCGAGCTGCACAGGCTGACCAACCCCCACGAGCCGGTGTTCCTCAACCCCGACCTGATGCTGTCGGTGGAGGCGACGCCGGACACCGTCATCACGCTCGCCACGCACGCGAAGATCCTCGTGACCGAGTCTCCCGAGGAGGTGGCCGCGCGCGTGCGCGCCTGGAAGGCGGAGATCCTCGCCGCCGCCTTCGCCAACCGGCGCAGCGAGCGCGTCGAGCTGGTCGCGACGACCGCGACCGTGCCGGCGGTGCCGCTCGTCGCGCCCGAGGATGCGGAGTAGCGCCCCGGCGTGGCGGCGCGTGCGCTCGACCTCGTCGGGCCTCGCGGGCGCGCCGGGATCCCGCTCAAGCGCGGCGGCCCGCTGCCGATAAGTACGCGAGAGCGCAGCCACGGACGGCTGGTCGACATCCGAGGGAACGGAGCTCTGATGAAGGCGACGACGGCGATCGGCATGGTCGCGGCGCTGGCCATGCTTCTCCTGGCAGTCCTCATGGAGGGCGGGCAGCTCGCGTCGCTCGTCAACGTGCCGGCCTTCGTCATCGTCGGCGGCGGCACCTTCGGCGCCACGCTCGCCTCGACGAGCTTCACCCTCGCCAAGTCGATGCCCAAGCTGGCGCTCCTCGCGATCAAGGGCGAGGAGGTCCAGTCGACGGGGGTCGTCGGCACGATGGTGCGCCTCTCGGAGAAGGCGCGCCGCGAGGGCGTGCTCGCGCTCGAGGACGAGCTGCAGCACATCGAGGACCCCTTCATGCGCAAGGGCCTGCAGCTCGTCGTCGACGGCGCGGACTCGGAGATCCTGCAGGCGATCCTCACCGCCGAGATCGACGCGACCACGCAGCGTCACCAGCGCAACGCGCAGCTCTTCCAGATCGCCGGCGGCTTCGCGCCCACCCTCGGCATCCTCGGCACCGTCCTCAGCCTCGTGCACGTGCTCGAGAACCTCTCCACGCCGTCCACGCTCGGGCACTCGATCGCGGGCGCCTTCCTCGCCACCCTCTACGGCGTCGGCAGCGCCAACCTCATCCTGCTGCCGATCGCGAACCGGCTGCGCGACATCTCGGCGCGCGAGGTCGCCTACCGCGAGCTGCTGCTCGAGGCGATCCTCTCCATCCAGGCGGGCGACAACCCGCGCATGCTCGAGGAGAAGCTGCAGAGCTTCCTGGCGCCGGCCGAGCGCGAGGAGGCGAGCGCGCGGCAGCCCGCTCAGGCGGCCGACGCGCTCGCACGGGAGGCCGCGTAGGTGAGCAGGCGACGTCGCAGGCGAGGGAACGGCCACCCCGTCGCTGGCCATGTCAACGAGGACCGCTGGCTCCTCACCTACTCGGACATGATCACGCTCCTCATGGCGCTGTTCATCGTCATGTGGTCGATCTCGATGGTGAACAAGGCGAAGTTCGAGGAGCTGCGCGTCTCCCTGCGCGAGGCGTTCACGCACCAGAAGGTGCTCGACGGCGGCCCGTCCGTCCTGGAGAACGAGGGGATGTCCCAGTCGACGCCGCTTGCGATCGTCCCCCGCGACCCGGCCCAGGCGGTGTCGAAGTCGATCGACAGGATCGCGGCCCAGGCGAGCGCGCAGGACGCCGAGAACCTCCACCGCCTGCAGGTGATCATCAACCGCTACGCGGCCTCGCACGGGCTGAGCGGGCAGCTGCGCACCTCGATCGACGAGCGTGGGCTCGTGATCCGCATGCTCACCGACAAGCTCCTCTTCGCGAGCGGGGAGGCGCTGCTGAAGCCGTCCGCGCTGCCGCTGCTCGCCAAGATCGCCCACGCCGTCAACCAGACGACGATCACCAACCCCGTGCGCGTCGAGGGCAACACCGACGACGTGCCGATCCACAACGCCCGCTTCCGATCGAACTGGGAGCTCTCTACCGCGCGCGCGACCGCCGTGCTCGAGGTGCTGCGCTCGAACGGCGTTCCCGACCGGCGCCTCTCGGTCGCCGGGTACGCCGACCAGCGGCCGGTTGCGTCCAACCGAACCCCGACCGGGCGGAGCCTGAACCGGCGAGTCGATATCGTCGTCCTCCGCCAGGAGGTCGCCCACTCCGGAGGTAGCTCGTGAAACGACTGAAGCGCCTGAAGGGCAGGAAGCTCCTCATCCTTCCCCTGGTCGTGCTCGTGGCCGCGGGAGTCGCCTACAAGACGGTGCTCGCCCCGAAGAAGGCGAGAGCCGTGCCGCGGCTCCCCGGGGCGCTGATGCCGCTCTCACAGCCGTTCGTGGTCAACCTGCGGGGGGGCCGCTACGCGAAGGTCTCCGTCGCGCTCCTGCTCGAGAACGTCCCCGCCTCGGCGGCCGCCGAGACGAGCTCGGGGACGGCGACGCCCGTTCCCCAGGAGCCCGCGATCCGGGCCGTCGTGACCGATATGCTCACGGGCCTGCCGGCGAACGACCTGATCGAGCCGGGGCCGCGGCGGCGGCTCGTCGCCCGCCTGCTCAAAGCGCTCCGCGCAGCGACCGATAACACGATCGACAAGGTGTTCCTCACCGACATCACCGTGCAATGACGGAGATCGCAGAGGGAGCGGGCGCGGAGCTCCAGCCGGCCGGGTCCGCGCCGCACGTGCCGGCGGACGACGCGGGACTCGACCTCGTGCTCGACGTCCCGGTCACCCTGTCCGTCGAGATCGGCCGGGCGACGATGACCGTTCGCGAGACCCTCTCGATCGGCCCCGGCTCGCTGATCACGCTCAACAAGCTGGCGGGCGAGCCGGTCGACCTGCTCGTGAACGGCAAGCGGATCGCGCGCGGCGAGGTGGTCGCGATCGACGAGCAGTTCGGGCTGCGCGTAACCGAGGTCGTGTCGGCCGAGCACCGGATCGCCGCCGGCTCGTAGAGCGAAGCCGACGTCCGGCCGACGGGCGGGTCGGGCGGGGCGCCGCTACGCCGCGGCCTCGACGAGCGGCGCGCCGTCGCGCGCCGCCGCCGGGTAGGAGTCGACCGCGTTGCG
>JADGHP010000205.1 GCA_019683855.1 Thermoleophilia bacterium | reverse complement strand
GCCACGGGCTCCGGTGCGGCGTCTACGCTCCCGCCGTGTCGCCGACGACCGTCGACTGGGCCGCGATCGCGCTCGTGGCCCTCTCCGCGCTCGCCGGGATGCGGCGCGGGCTCGTCGCGAGCGCGCTCTCGCTTGCCGGACTCGCCGCCGGGGCGTACGGCGGCTCGCACGCCGCGCCGCACCTCCTCCACGGCGGGGCGAGCTCGCCGTGGACGCCGCTCGCGGGTCTCGCCGGCGCGATCCTCGGCGCGATGCTGCTCCAGACCGCGGCGAGCATCGTCGGCTCGTTCCTCCGTGGCGGCCTGCGGCTGACGCCGCTCCGCTTCCTCGACTCGCTCGGAGGCCTCGTCCTGGGCGCCGTCACGGGGCTCGCGATCGTGTGGGTCGCCGCCGCGGCGGCGCTGCTTGCGCCCGGGCAGACGACGCTACGGCGCGAGGTGCGCGACTCCCACCTCGTCAGCCGCCTCAGCGAGGCCATCCCGCCGCGCCGGCTCCTGCACCTGCTCGCCCGCATCGACCCGCTGCCCTCGATCACCGGCCCCGCGGCGCCGCCCGAGCCGCCGAGCGCCGCCGTGATCGAGAACGCGACCGTCCGCGCCGCCGCCTCGCGCGTCGTCCGCATCCTCGGCACGGCGTGCGGGGTCGGCGTCGAGGGAAGCGGCTGGTTCGCCCGCGACAACCTCGTCGTGACGGCCGCGCACGTCGTCGCCGGCGAGCACGACACGATCGTCCAGATCCCGGGCGAGAGCCGATCCCGGCCGGCCGAGGTCGTCGCCTTCGACGCCCGCAACGACGTCGCGGTGCTCCGCGTCCCGGGTGCGAGCGTGACGCCGCTTCGGCTCGCCGACCCGCAGCCGGGCGCCTCGGTCGCGCTCGTCGGCTACCCCGAGAACGGTCCCCTCGAGGCGACCCCCGGGCGGATCGGGCGCACGGCGGTCGCGATCACCGAGGACGCGCTCGGCCGCGGCCCGGTCGCGCGGACGATCACCGCGATCGCCGGCCGGGTGCGCCACGGCAACTCGGGCGGGCCCGCGATCGACGGCTCCGGCGCCGTCCAGGCGACGATCTTCGCCGCCCGGGTCGGCTCGGACAGCGGCTACGGCGTCCCCGCCTCGATCGTCCGGCGCGACCTCGAGAGCGCCGCCGGCCCCGTCTCCACCGGCTCCTGCGCCGGCGACTAACGCGGCGTCCCACGACGCTCGCTCGGGTCGGGCAGCAGCTCGACGACGTCGAGCGGCTGCCGGAACGGCGCCATCACGTAGACGCCGTTCGCGAGCGAGCGGGCGCCCTCGATCAGCTCGCGGCCGAGCTCGAGGCCGACCTCGCGCGCCCCGGCGCCGGCCGCGCGGTAGCGCTCCTGCACGTGCTCGGGGACGACGATCCCCGGCGTCTCGTTGTGGACGCGGATCAGCGTCTCGGTTGTCCGGATCGGCCACACTCCGACGAGCACCGGCACCGGCCAGCGGCCCCCCAGCCGCTCTCGGAACGCCTCGAGCGGCTCGAGGTCGAACAGGATCTGCGTCATCGCGAAGCGCGCGCCGGCCGCGACCTTGCGCTCGAACCGCTCCGCCTCGAGCGCGAGGTCGTCGGCGGTCGGGTTGACGGCCACGCCGGGGAAGAACGCCGTCGGGGCGTCGATCGCGCGGCCGTGCCAGTCCTCGCCCTGGTTCAGCTTCCCGATCAGCTCGACGAGCCCGATCGAGTCGATCTCGTAGACGCTGTGCGTGCCGGGGTAGTCGCCCGCTTCGGGCGGGTCGCCGGTGACCGCGAGCACGTTGCGGACGCCCTCCGCGTGCGCGCCCAAGAGCAGCGACTCGAGTCCGGTGATCGTCGAGTCGCGCGGGGTGAGGTGCGGGATCGTCTCCACGCCGGTGAAGCGCTCGATCGCGACCGCGGCCATGATTCCGCTCATCCGCGCCCGCGCGCGCGGGTTGTCGTTGACGTCGACGAAGTGCGCCTTGCCGGAGTCGCGGACGGCGCGGGCCGTCTCGATCAGCGCCTCCGGGTTCGCGCCGAGCGGCGGGTCGACCTGGACCGAGATCACGAACTCCCCCTCGCGCAGCATCCGTGCGAGCCTGCTCTCCTCGGCGGTTGCGACGAACGGGGCCGCCTGCTCGCGCTCGCGGACGAGGAAGGATCCCGTCGGGGCGCGGTCCTCGTCGACGGCGGCGCGGATGGCCGCGATCTGGGCCGGCGTCGTGCCGCAGCAGCCGCCGATCAGCCGCGCCCCGAGCGCGCGCGCCTGCGCGGCGAACTCGCCGAAGTACGCGGGCGTCGCGTGCGGGAAGACGATCCGGTGGCCGGACATGCTCGCCAGGCCGACGTTCGGCAGCGCCGCGAGCGGCGCCCCGTCTCCCCGCATCCGCGCGAGCGCGCGCAGCGCCGCCGTCGGGCCGGCGCCGTGATTGGCGCCGAACGCGGCCACCTCCAGGGCGCGCAGCCGCTCGGCCGCCCGCTCCGCCGAGACGCCGCCGAGGGTCTGCCCGTCGGCGTCGAAGGTCATCAGCGCCACGATCGGGAGCGACGAGACCGAGCGGATCGCCGCGATCGCCGTCTCCAGCTCCTCCAGGTCGAAGAACGTCTCCACCATGAACAGGTCGGCGCCGCGGCCCTCGAGCAGCTCCGCCTGCTCCGCGTACAGCGCGGCTGGGTCGCGGCCGGAGAGCTCGACGTCGCCGAGCGGGCCGATCGAGCCGGCGATGAACACGTCCCGCCCGGCCACCTCCCGCGCCTCCCGGGCGAGGCGCACGGCGGCGGCGTTGATCGCCTCGAACTCGTCCTCGAGGAAGCGCTGCGCGAGCTTGGGACGGTTGGCGCCGAAGCTGTTCGTCTCGATCACGTCGGCGCCGGCCCGGATGTAGCCGAGGTGCAGCTCGACGACGCTCTCCGGCGCGCGCAGGTTCGCCTCCTCCGGGCAGCGCAGCCGCGGCACCGCGCTCGCGAGCACCGCGCCCATGCCGCCGTCGCCGACGAGTGGCGCTCCGGAGGCGAGCCGCTCGAGGAA
>JADGHP010000023.1 GCA_019683855.1 Thermoleophilia bacterium | reverse complement strand
CGATCGTCGAGTGGTTCCGCGACGAGGACAATCGCCGGCTCGTCGACGAGCTGCGCGAGCTCGGCCTCCGCCTCGAGCTCGCCGAGGAGGAGCGCCCCAAGGAGGGGCCGCTCACCGGGCGCAGCTACGTCATCACGGGCACGCTCGAGCGCTTCACCCGCGAGGAGGCGAAGGCTCGGCTGGAGGCGCTCGGCGCGAAGGTCTCCGACTCGGTGTCGGGGAAGACGACCGGTCTCGTCGTCGGCGAGGAGCCCGGCGCCTCGAAGCTCCGCAAGGCGGAGCAGGCGGGCGTGCCGATCCTCACCGAGGCGCACCTGCTCGAGCTGCTCGGCGAGGCGCCGGGCGCGTGAGGCGCGGGCGGGCGCGACCCGCCCCATTCTCGGAACGCCTGCTCGAGCCGTCGAGCCGCGCGGTTCGGTCGGGCCGCGAAGATGGGGCTCAGACGATGCCGCTCCGGACGGCGTACACCGCCGCCTGGATCCGGTTGTCGATCTGCAGCTTCATGAGGATGTTCGAGATGTGGTTCTTGACCGTCTTCGGGCTGATGTGCAGCTCGGCGGCGATGAGCGCGTTGTCCTTGCCGTTCGCGATCAGCTTCAGCACCTCGATCTCGCGCTCGGACAGCTCGGCCCGGATGACCTCCGCGATGTGCGGCTGGGCGGTCGTCGCGCGGACGCGCTGCAGCAGCCTCGCCGCGATGGTCGGGGAGATGAGCGACTCGCCGCGCGCCGCCGCGCGGATCCCGAGGATGAGGTCCTGGATCGACGCGTCTTTCAGCAGGTAGCCGCACGCTCCCGCGAGGATCGCGTCCATCACGTCGCTGTCCTGGTCGGAGATGGTGAGCATCAGGACGCGCGTGAGCGGCGCCGTCGCCGTGATGTGGCGCGTCGCCTCGATGCCCCCCATCTCCGGCATGTTCAGGTCCATGACGACGACGTCGGGGGTGAGCTCGGAGACGATCCGCACCGCCTCGGCTCCCGAGGCCGCCTCGCCGACGACGAGGAGGCCCTGCTCCTCGAGCAGGTTGCGCAGACCCGTCCGGAACAGGTCGTGGTCGTCGACGAGCACGACCCGGAGCGACTCGGTTTGCCGCTCCGCCGTCGTCTGGAGCATCTCGCTCACCGTTACCCCCCTCCGCGATTCTAGTGGAGCGTGACGGTGACCGTCCGTCGCCCCCAGGCGCGCGCCTGCGCCGCGGTCGGGAACCAGAGGTCGATCATCGAGCCGCGGACGCCGCTGCCGACGTCGGCGGCGACGCCTTCGCCGTAGCCCGGGATCGTCAGCTTCGTCCCGAGCGGGATCACCGACGGGTCGACGGCGACGACGCCCCAGCCTACGGGCATTCCCGTTGCGGTGCGCCCAGGCAGCGAGTAGCCGGTGGCCGTCACGCGCAGCGTCCTCTCGTCTCGTCCCGCGGCGGGGGCGGACGGCGGCGCCGGCGGCTGCACGTCCGCCGGCGGGTCGGCGGCGGTGGACGCGGGGGGAGAGGGCGCGGCCGGCGCGCTCGCCGTCGACGCCTGGGCTTGGATCTGCGCCGACTTCCGCTCGACGCGCTCCGCGGTCGCGAGCAGGTTGCGCACCTGCTCCTCCTTCAGGCGCTGCCGGGCGCGCAGGGCGGAGACGAAGGAGACCCGTGCGGCGCGCGTCGACTCCAGCTCCGCCGCGCTGCGCCGCGCCGCCGCGAGCGAGGCGTCGAGCTTCCGCCGCTGCGCCGCGACGGCGACTCGGAGCCGCGCCAGGCGCGTCCGCGCGGCCTCCGCGGCGGCGACGACCTGGCGGCTCTCGTCGGCGGCGCGCGACAAGCCGTCGAGCCTCGAGAGCGCGTCGGCGAGCGAGGTCGCGCCGAGGACGACCGCGAGCGGGTCGACGTCCCCCTCCTCGTAGAGGGTGCGCAGGTGGTCGCCGAGCCGGCGCTGGGAGACGACGAGCGTTCGCCGCGCCGCCGCCAGCTCCGCCGTCAGCGCCGCCTGCCGCGCCTGGAGGCGCAGCGAGAGCGACCGGAGCGACGCGAGCCGCCGCCTCGCGCCGGCGAGGCGGGTGTCGAGCGCGTAGAGGTCGAGCAGTGCCCGGTGGATCCGGCTGTCGAGGTGCTCCGCTTGGACGCGCAGCCGCGCCGCCTTCGCCCGATACCCCGTCCCGGGGCCGGCCGTCGCGGTCGAGCTCGCGGCGAGGACGAGCACGGCCGAGAGGCCTGCGAGTCGCGCCGCGGAGCGTATCCTCCCGCCGCTCACGGTCGCGGGACCGTACCACAGTGGCTCCCCGCGCCTCGTGACTTTGTGCGACCTGATTGACACCGGTTGCGGGAGGCTCGCATGCCAAAATGCAGCAACTTTCGGGAGGTTCGCCGGTTGCGGGCGTCCGGCGAGGCTGTTAGCCTCCCCGACTTGTGACGTACCGGAAGCAGGCCGGTGCGCCTGTCGCGGCCATGTGCGGGAGGATTCCATCCGGGCTCTGAGACGACAGGCGCTCGCGGTGCTCGTTGCGCTCGCGGCGACGCTGGCGGCGTCGGGGACGGCCGGCGCCGATCCGTCGCTCTCGGCGAAGCGGGCGCAGGCGCAGCGCGTGCTCGCGGAGCTGCGCCGCCTCGACGCGAGCGCGCAGCGCGCGAACAACGCGTACCAGACGGCCACGCTGAAGCTGCGGCGGCTCGAGCGAAGCCTGCGCGTCAACCGGCAGGCGCTCGGCGTCGCCCGCGTCAACCTCGTGCAGGCGCAGCGCGCGCTCGCCGATCGCCTCGTCGCCATCTACACGACGGGCACCGCGCAGTCGGCGCTCGCCGTGTTCCTCGGCGCGCGCAGCCTGGACGACCTCCTGAGCCGGATCGAGACGATGCGGTCGGTCTCGAAGCAGGATGCCGCCCTCATCGACGACGTGATCTCGTTCCAGCGGCAGATCGTGCGCCGGCGCAGGTTCCTCCGGCGCGCGCGCACGCTCCAGGTCCGCCTCGTCCGGCAGCGAGCGGCCGCGAAGCGCCGGATCGACGCTCAACTGAGGCGCGAGCGGCGGCTCTACGACTCCGTCAAGGCGGAGATCGACCGCATCGTCGCGCGGGAGCGCGCGCGCCAGCTCGCCGCGGCTCGGCTCGCGCGGCTCCGCGCCGCAGCCGCGACCGCGTCCCAGGGAGACTCCGGCTTCGGCGTCTCCGCGTCGATCGGCTCGGCCTCGGTCGCGCCGCCGTCGCGGTACGGGGGCGTGGTCGGGATCGCGATGCGCTACCTCGGCGTCCCGTACGTCTGGGGCGGCGACAACCCGAGCACCGGCTTCGACTGCTCCGGGTTCGTGATGTACGTCTACGCCCAGGTCGGCGTCTCGCTCCCCCACTACACGGGCGCTCAGTGGAGCTACGGCGTCCCGGTGTCGAAGAGCGACCTCCAACCGGGCGACCTCGTCTTCTTCGACGGACTCGGGCACGACGGCATCTACATCGGCGGCGGCCAGTTCATCCACGCGCCGCAAACGGGCGACGTCGTCAAGATCTCGAACCTGAACGAGGGCTGGTACGCGGCGACCTACGTGGGCGCCCGAAGAATCACCGGGTAACGCCGCGCGTATCCCGGTGAGCTGGACGCGCGGCGTCTCAGGCGTACAGACGCTCGATCTCGTCGGCGAAGTGCTCGTGGATCACGCGCCGGCGCAGCTTCAGGGTCGGCGTGACCTCGCCCTCCTCCAGCGAGAAGTCGCGCGGGAGGATCGCGAAGCGCTTGATCTGCTCCACCCGGGAACGGTCGCGGTTCACCTCGTCGACGAGCTCCTGCACGAGCTCCTGCGGGTCTCGCCCGCTGGCGGCAACCTCGTCCTGGTCGAGCGTGATCAGGGCGGTGACGTACGGGCGCCGGTCGCCGACGACGAGCGCCTGCGAGACGAAACGCGACGCCTTGAGCGCGTTCTCGAGGTTCTGCGGGGCGACGTTCTTGCCGCCGGCGGTGACGATCAGGTCCTTCTTGCGGTCGGTGATCCGGAGGAAGCCGTCCGCGTCGATCTCGCCGATGTCGCCCGTGCGGAACCAGCCGTCCTCGGTGAACGCCGCGGCGGTCGCCTCCGGATCCTTGTAGTACCCGGCGAAGACGGTGTCGCTGCGGACGAGGATCTCGCCGTCCTCGGCGAGCCGGATCTCGCAGCCCTCGACGGCGCGGCCGACGGTTCCGACGCGGAAGTCGTTCGGATCGCTGGCGGTCGTCGAGCTCGACGTCTCGGTGAGACCGTAGCCCTCGATCACGGGCGTCCCCAGCGCGTGGAAGAACTCGAGCACCTCCGTCGAGAGTGGCGCCGCGCCCGAGACGCCGAGCCGCAGCCGGCCGCCCAGGCGCTCGCGCACCTGCGAGAAGACGAGTCGGTCGGCGATCCGCGTCTGGAGCGCGAGGCCGGGCGGCACCGGCCGGCCTTCGCGGCGCAGCCGGCTCGCGCGCGCGCCGACGCGGAGCGCCCAGCGGCCGACCGCGCGCCTGGCCGGGCTTGCGCGCTCGATCTCGCCGAGCACGTTCGCGTGGATCTTCTCGTAGACGCGCGGCACCGCCGGCAGCACCGTCGGCCGCACGGCGGCGAGCGCGTCCGGCACTCGCGCCGCCTCGGCGACGACGGCGACCGTGGCGCCGTGGAAGGCAGCCGACTGGTGCGCGAGGCGCCCGTAGCTGTGCGCGAGCGGCAGGAAGAGGAGCACGACGTCCTCCTCGCCCCGCATGTGATTCTGGACGCGGATCGCGGCGGTGACGAGGTTGCGGTGCGTGACCATGCAGCCTTTCGGCGGCCCGGTCGTCCCGGAGGTGTAGATCAGCGTCGCCAGGTCGTCCTCGCCGATGCCGTCAGTCGCCGCGGCGAGCGCGTCGGGCTCCGCCGCGCGGCGGGCGCGACCCTCCTCCTCGAGCGCGGTCAGCGCGTCGAAGCGCACGACCTCCCGCAGCCCCGGCAGCGACTCCCGCGCCGCGGCGAGCTTCGCCTCCTGCTCGGAGTCCTCGGCGAGCGCGAGCACCGCCTCCGAGTGGTCGAGGACGTACGCGCACTCCTTCGCGGAGCTCGTCGGGTAGAGCCCGACGACGACGGCTCCGATCGACATCACCGCCCAGTCGAGCAGGATCCACTCGAGACGCGTGCGCGACAGCACCGCCACGGCGTCGCCGCGACCGACGCCGCGTGCGAGCAGGCCCCGCGCGAGCGCGTCCACCCGCTCCGTCGCCTCCGCCCACGGGACCGGCCGCCAGCCGGTCGCGGTCTCCTCGAGGTACGCGGGGCTCGCGAGCTCTCGCGCGCTCGCGTAGCGCCACAGGGCCGGCGCGGTGCGCTTTCCGGAGAACGAGGTCGTCGTCGAGGGCGCCGCGGAGGTCGCCGTCATGCACGCGCATCGTACGCCGGGCGGGGAACCCGCGGCGAGCGGACAGCTCGACCTGTCCCTACACTTCGTTGCGATGCGCACGATATGGAACGGCTTCATCAGCTTCGGCCTCGTCAACATCCCCGTCGGGCTCGCGCTCGCGACCCAGCGGAGCGATGTCGCCTTCCGCACGCTCCACCGCGAGTGCGGGACGCCGATCAGGCAGAGGCGGTGGTGTCCGTTCCACGAGCGCGAGGTCGAGGCGGACGAGCTCGTGAAGGGCTGGGAGGTCTCGAAGGGCCAGTTCGTGCTCGTCGAGGAGTCCGACCTCGAGGCCGTCGCGCTCCAGCGCTCGCAGGCGATCGACATCCTCCGCTTCGTGCGGCTCGAGGACGTCGACCCCGTCTACTTCGACCGCACCTACTACCTCGCGCCCGCGGGCGCCGAGGCGCAGCGCCGCCCGTACGTGCTTCTGCTCCGCGCGATGCAGGAGTCCGGGATGGCGGCGGTCGGCAAGCTCGTGCTCTGGGGCAAGGAGAACCTATGCCTGATCCGCGCGCAGGGGGACGCGCTCGCGCTCGAGACGCTCTTCTACGCCGAGGACGTCCGCTCCAAGGCCGAGATCGAGGAGGCGGTGGCCGCAACCGAGGTGCGCGCGCCCGAGCTCGAGCTCGCGGGTCAGGTGATCTCGAGCCTCGCCGGCGAGTGGAACCCGGACGAGTTCGAGAGCGACTACCGGCGCGACCTCGAGGCGATGCTCGAGGCGAAGCTCGCCGGCGAGGAGATCGCGCGGCCGGAGCCGGTGCCCGAGACGCCGGTCATCGACCTGATGGAGGCGCTGCGGCAGAGCGTCGAAAGCGCCCAGAGCCGGCGCTCCGACGAGCGACGGAAGGCGCGCGGCTCGTCCGCGCGGAGCGCGTCGGCGCGCGGCTCGTCGCGGCGGAGCTGAGCGCGCTCCGCGGCTCGAGCGCCCTCCGCCACCCGGCTCCGCGTTGCTCAGGGAGAGGCGCGCAGCGCCTCACGCTGCGACAGCTGCACCTGGAAGAGGTACTTGTCGATCTTGCCGTGGTAGATCGGCACCCCCTCTTCCATACAGACCCGGATCACCTCCTGCCGGTCGATACCGAGCTCCTTCGAGAGTTCCTCGGGCGTGAGGTGATTCGCCATGCCGCCCTGCTCCTTCCCGGGTACGAAAAAGCCCGCCGGCGCCGAGTGCGCAGACGGGCTAGCTCGAACCCTCGCGTGTCGTTCCGACGGGCATCACTCTGCCCATCCCGACGAAGCATCCATCACGCCAAGAATATGCCTCAGCGGTGACGGACGCCAAACGCGGGATCCCAGGCTTCGAGACGCGCGAGATCCTCTGGCGCGCGACGCCGCTCCGGTACGAGGTCGCGGGGGAGGGGCCGTCGCTCGTGCTCGTGCACGGGCTCGGCGGCGCGGCCGCGAACTGGCTGCTGCTCGCGCCCGAGCTCGCCGGGGAACGGCGCGTCGTCGTGCCCGAGCTGCCCGGCCACGGCGGCTCGGCGCCGCTGCCCGCGGCGCCCCACGTGGATGCGTTCGCGGACGCGCTGCTCGCCGTGCTCGAGGCCGAGGACGCGCTGCCGGCCGTGTGGGTGGGGCACTCGCTCGGCGGGCTCGTCGCGCTCAGGGCGGCCGTCCGCCGCCCCGACGCGGCGCGGGGCGTGGTGCTCGCCGCCGCCGCGGGCGTCTCGTCGACCACGCGCGCCGCGGGAGCCGTGCTCGCCGTGCTCGGGCTCCTCGAGCCCGGCCGGCTGATCGCCCCGTTCCGGCGCTCGTGGGCGCGCTCGCGGCTCGGGCGGACGCTCGCCTTCGGCTGGTGGGGCGCCGCCGACCCTGCGGCGCTCAGCCCGGAGATGGCGGAGGCGTTCCTCGCCGGCCCCGCCGAGCACAGCGACATCGCCTCGGCGGGGCGGGCGCTGCTCGTCTCCGACCCGCACGCCGACCTCGACCGCGTCGCCTGCCCCTGCCTCTGCCTGTGGGGGACGGACGACAACTGGGTGCCGCTCGCGGACGGGATGGAGTACGCGCGGCGCCTGGGCGCTCCGCTGCGCGCCGTCGCCGGCTGCGGGCACCTCCTGATCGGCGAACGGCCCGACGCATGCCTCGCCGCGATCCGCAGCTTCCTCGCCGACCTCGACGGGACGGCGGAGCGCGCCGGCTGACGCGAGCGCCGGGCGGCAGGAGAGCCGCTACCCCGCCGCGGCGGCCGGCTCGAACGGGATCACCTCCCCGCCCTCGCTCGCACGGGGGCCGCCGCCGAGGAACTCGATCCGCCGGGCGACCACCTCGATCGCCGTCCGCCGCTTGCCATCCTCCTCCCACGATCGCGAGCGGAGGCGCCCGTCGACCGCGACGCGCCGGCCCTTCGCCAGGTACTCGGCGCAGAGCTCCGCCTGCCGGTCCCACGCCGCCACCGTGACGAAGTCCGCGCCGCCCTCGCGGCTCGCGCGGTCGATCGCGAGCAGGAAGCTCGCCACCTTCTTGTCGCTTCCGATCTCGCGCAGCTCCACGTCGCTCGCGAGATTCCCGACCAGCGTCACCACGTTCATCGTCGCCTCCTCGTCGCTCGAGCCCGACGCTAACCGACCAACCGTCACGGCGGTGTCAGGGCTCCGTGTCCCCTTCTCGCCGGGCGGCAGCTAGACTCCCGGCGGTCTCTATGGGCCTCTTTTCTGGGTTGACCGGCTTCGGCGGGCGCGACATGGCCGTGGACCTCGGCACGGCCAACACGCTCGTCTACGTGCGCGGCCGCGGCATCGTCCTCTCCGAGCCCTCGGTCGTCGCGATCGACCAGCGCTCCGGCGAGGTGCACGCGGTCGGCGTCGAGGCGAAGCGGATGCTCGGCCGCACGCCGGGCACGATCCAGGCGATCCGGCCGCTCAAGGACGGCGTGATCGCCGACTTCGACGTGACCGAGCAGATGCTGCGGCACTTCATCCAGAAGGTGCACCAGCACCGGTTCGCGCACCCGCGCGTGGTCGTCTGCGTCCCCTCCGGCGTCACCGGCGTGGAGAAGCGCGCCGTGGAGGAGGCGACGCTCTCCGCCGGCGCGCGGCAGGCGTACCTGATCGAGGAGCCGATGGCGGCGGCGATCGGCGCCGGGCTGCCCGTCGCGGAGCCGACCGGGAACATGATCGTCGACATCGGCGGCGGCACGACCGAGGTCGCCGTCATCTCGCTGGGCGGGATCGTCGTCTCGCAGTCGCTGCGCGTCGGCGGCGACGAGATGGACGAGGCGATCATCAACCACATCAAGCGCGACTACAAGCTGCTGATCGGGCAGCAGACCGCCGAGGAGATCAAGCTCGAGATCGGCTCCGCGTGGGATATGCGGGAGGAGCTGCAGGCGGAGGTGCGCGGTCGCGACATGCTCACCGGCCTGCCCAAGACCGTGATCCTCACCTCCGAGGAGATCCGGCGCGCCCTCGACGAGCCGGTCACGCAGATCATCGAGGCGATCAAGTCGACGCTCGACAAGACGCCGCCCGAGCTCGCCGCCGACATCATGGACCGCGGCATCGTGCTCGCCGGCGGCGGCTCGCTCCTCACCGGTCTCGACGAGCGGCTGCGCCGCGAGACGCAAATGCCCGTGCACCTCGCCGAGAGCCCGCTCACCTGCGTCGCGGTCGGCTCCGGACGGAGCCTCGAGGAGTTCGAGGCTATCCACCGCTCGAACCGCGCGCGAGCCCGGTCGCGCAACGGCCGCCGGTAGGCAGCGCGAGACGCTGCGCGTCGCGGGCTGGGAGCAGGGGGGCTGCGCGAGCCAGTGGGCGCGGTCCGGAAGCGCCACGTCGCGGACAGGCCCCAAGGAGCCGTCTCTCGCCGCGTCGCTCCCACTGGGAGCGCGCGAAGCGCAGCTTCGCGCGCTGACGAGGCGGCGCGGTAACCTAGCGCGGTGTCTCCTCCGAACCGCAGCGCTCGCGCGGCGGTGCTAGCCTCGTCCGTCCAGCGCTCGAGACCGGAGCGGTACCCGTCGAAGGCGCGCGCCGCCCTCGTCCGGCGGATCGTGCTCACCGTGCTCGTGCTCGGGGCGCTCACGCTGCTCACCATCTCGTTCCGCTCGCCGACCGCCGGGGCCCTCCACGACGCGCAGGGGCTCGCCTCGTCGGCGCTGCGGCCCTTCCAGATCGCCGCCGCCCGCATAGCGCGTCCGTTCCGGGACGCCTACGACTACGTCGACGGGCTCGCCTCGGCGCGCTCGGAGAACGCGAGACTCGAGCGCGAGCTGCGGCAGATGCGCAAGGCGTACCTCGCGAGCCAATCGAAGGCCGAGAAGGCCGACGAGCTCGAGAAGCTCCTCCACTACGAGCAGAGCCTGACCTTCCCGCGCGACTTCCGCCCCGTGAACGCGAGCGTGATCTCCTTCCCCGGCGGCCCGTTCAGCCGCCAGATCGTGATCGCCGCCGGCTCCAGCTCGGGGATCCGCGTCAACTCGCCGGTCGTGAACGGCGACGGGCTCGTCGGCCGCGTGACGAACGTCTTTCCGCACAGCGCCGTCGTGACGCTCCTCACCGACTCGCAGAGCTACGTGGCCGCGCGCGACGTCCAGACCGGCGTCCGGGGGATCATCCACCCCGGGCAGGGGGGCACGCTCATCCTCGACCAGGTCTCCAAGGAGCGGCCGGTCCGCAGGAACGACAAGGTCGTCACCGACGGCACCCGCGACCCGCGCTACCCGGACCTCTACCCCTACGGCATCCCGATCGGCGTCGTCTCGTCGGTCGGGATCAGCGACACCGCCTCCTTCCTCCAGGTGCAGGTCGAGCCGTTCGCGGACTTCGGCTCGCTCGACTCGGTGGCGGCGCTCGTCCCGATCAAGCGGAAGTGAGCGCGCTCGACGGTGTCAAGGCCGCGGTGCTCCTGTTCGTCGCGGCGGTGGTCCAGGTCGCGATCCTCGCGCAGGTGCACGTTCTCGGCGGCGTTCCCGACATCGTGCTCGTGTCGCTCGTCGGCGTCGCGCTCCTCCGCGGCTCGGTGACGGGCGCCGTCGGCGGCTTCTACGCGGGCCTGCTCGTGGACAGCGCCGCGCTCGGCGAGCTCGGGCTGACCTCGCTTCTGCTCACCATCGCCGGCTACTGGATCGGCCGCTACGGCGAGACCACCGGGCGCGACCGCACCCACGCGCCGTTCCTCTCGGTCGCGGTCGTGACCGTCCTCTACGCCCTCGGCGTGCTCGTCGTCCGCTTCGTCCTCGGGGAGCCCGCCCCCGCGGGCGCCGTGCTGCGTGGGCTCGGGCCGGCGATCCTCATGAACCTCGCCCTCGCCGCGCCCGTCTACGCGCTCGTCCGCCGGCTGCTGCGACCGCTCGACCGCGACGAGCTCTCGACGGAGGTGCAGCTCCTTGGCTAGCCCCGGCGCCACCGCCGACAGGCCGAGAGCGCCGTCCGTGCCCCGGCGCGCGCGGGGGGAGGAGCGTCCGCCGGCGGTCGAGCCGTACCGCCTGACCCCCAAGCTCGCGCGCCGCGTGGGGCTGCTCGGCGCGATCGTCTGCGTGGTCTTCGCCGCGCTCTTCCTGCGCCTCTGGGCTCTGCAGGTGCTGTCGGGGCCGAGGTACGTCGCGCAGGCGCAGGCGAACCAGTTCCGCACCGTCCGCATCCCGGCGCCGCGCGGGCCGATCCTCGACCGCAACGGCAACGTGCTCGTCACCAACGCGCAGGCGACCGCGGTCGAGCTGTGGCCGGCCGATCTGCCGAAGCGCTACCGCGACCGCCTCGAGGAGCTGCGCGAGCTCGCCCGCGTGACCCGCGTCCCCCTGTACGAGATCGCCGCCCGGCTCAGGGCGCGCCGGGAGGCGCACGACCCCCTGACGCCGATCGTCGTTCGCGACGACGCGCCGCGGGCGATGGTCACCTACCTCTACGAGCGCGCCTCCGAGTTCCCCGGAGTCGTGATGGAGCGCACGTACGTGCGCCACTACCCGTACCGCTCGCTCGCCGCGCAGCTGCTCGGGTACGTGGGCGAGATCTCCGAGCGTCAGCTGCGGACGCTCGCGGGGCGCGGCTACCAGCCCGGCGACGAGATCGGTCAGGCGGGGATCGAGAGCGCCTACGACGCCTACCTGCGCGGCGTCGACGGCGCGGCGCGCGTGCGGGTCGACTCGCTCGGTCGCCCGCGCAGCCAGCGCGAGCCCGTCACGCTGCCCCAGCCCGGGCACGCGGTCCGTCTCACCCTCGATCTCGGGCTGCAGAAGGCCGCGGAGCGGGCGCTCGACTACGGGATCCGGCTGGCGCAGGCGCAGGGCCACTGGGCGGCGCGCGGCGGCGCGGTCGTCGCCATGGACCCGCGGGACGGCGCGATCCTCGCCCTCGCCTCCGCTCCGAGCTACGAGCCGTCGGCGTTCACCGGCCACGTGAGCGAGCGCAGGCTCGACGCGCAGGGGCTGACCCCGAAGACCGCCCTCGACAAGAACTACCCGTCGCTCGACCGCGCGCTCGACGGCACCTATCCGCCGGGCTCGACGTTCAAGCCGGTGACCGCGATCGCGGCCATGCAGGAGCACCTGCTCGAGCCCTACGCCTACCGTCCGTGCACCGGCGTCTACCGCGCCCCCGAGGACCGCTCGCACCGGGCGTTCCACAACTGGGACCCGAACGTGAACCAGGCGATGGACCTGCCGACGGCGCTCGCCTACTCGTGCGACACGTACTTCTACGCGCTCGGCAACGCCTTCTACCTGCTCCCCGCCGACCGCGGGCAACCGCTCCAGAAGTGGGCGCGCGCGTTCGGGTTCGGCAGCCCGACCGGGGTCGACGTGGGCCCGGAGGCTCGCGGCCTCGTACCGACGATCGGCTGGCGTCGCCGCCACTTCACGACCGCGATCGACAAGCTCTGGAAGCCGGGCGACTCGATCCAGCTTGCGATCGGGCAGGGCGACCTGCTCGTGACGCCGTTGCAGATGACCCGCTTCTACGCCGCCCTCGCGAACGGCGGCAAGCTCGTCACGCCGCACCTGCTCATGGACGTCGAGAACGCGAACCGGACGACCGTGCCCGCGCCCGCGCCGCCCGCGCCCAAGCCGATCCCGGGGCTCGACCCGGCGGCGCTGCGGATCGTCCAGCAGGGCCTCTACGACGGCACGCACATGCCGTTCGGGACGTCGTACGGCGTGTTCGGCCACTTCCCGGTGCCGATCGCAGGCAAGACCGGCACCGCCGAGAAGGTCGTCACCCTGCCCGGCTACGTCGGCAAGCAGGACCAGTCCTGGTGGTGCGGCTGGGGCCCGGCGACGGCCGACCCGAAGCTCGCCGTGTGCGTCGTGATCGAGAACGGCGGCCACGGCGGCACCGCGGCCGCGCCCGCCGCGGCGCGCGTCTTCGCCGAGTTCTTCCACGTCAAGGTCAACCGGCTGGGCGCGATCCACTCCGACTGAGCGATGATCGAGTACGCCGGATCCCAGAGGGCAGGGCTCCGCCGGGAGAGCGGGGAGGGGGTCGCGCTGCTCAGCGTTCTGCGCTCCTTCGACTGGATCCTGCTCGTCGGCGTCGCGGCGCTCGTCGGCGTCGGGCTGTGGGGCATCGCCGGGGTGACGAAGTTCGACATCCCGGGCGACCCGAACTACTACCTGGACAAGCAGATCGTCTACGTCGCCGCCGGCGCCGCCCTCATGCTCGCGTTCGCGCTCGTCGACCCGGACCTCTACCGGCGCTACTGGCGACTCGTCTTCGGTGTCGCGGTCGGGCTGATCGCGGTCGTGTTCCTGCTCGGCCGGGCTGCGCGCGGCTCGACCCGCTGGATCGACGTCGGCTTCTTCACCTTCCAGCCGTCCGAGTTCGGGAAGCTCCTGTTCGTGCTCGCGCTCGCCGGCTTCCTCGCCGAGCGCCAGCGCGCGCTCGCGGCGGCCGGGACGACGCTGCGAGCGGTCGGGCTCGGTCTCGTCCCGGTCGTGCTCGTCTTCGCGCAGCCGGATCTCGGCACCGCGCTCGTCTACCTGGCCGCGCTCGGCGCGATGCTGTTCGTCGCCGGCGCTCCCTGGCGGCACCTCGCCGCGCTCGGCGGCGTCGCGGCGCTCGTCGTGGTCATCGTGCTGTGGGCGGGCCCGGCCGTCGGCGTCGACTTCCTCAAGGGCTACCAGAAGGAGCGCCTGATCTGCTTCACCCGCCCGGCGACCTGCCCGGTGGACGCCCGCTACAACGTGGAGCAGTCGATCGCCGCGGTCGGCTCGGGGCAGGTGAGCGGGCGCGGCCCCAACGGCGCCACGCAAACCCGGCTCGACTTCCTGCCGGAGCACCACACCGACTTCGTCTTCGCCTCGTTCAGCGAGCAGCGCGGGTTCGTCGGCGCGTCGTTCCTGCTCGCCCTCTACCTGCTCGTGCTCTGGCGAGGGCTGCGCGTCGTCACCGTCGCCCGCAACCTGTACTCCGCGGTCGTCGCGGGCGGGATCGTCGTCGCGCTGCTGTTCCAGATCTTCGTCAACGTCGGCATGACGATGGGGATCGCGCCGATCACCGGCATCCCGCTCCCGTTCGTCAGCGTCGGCGGCTCGTCGATGATCGCCAACCTCGCCGCGATGGGCGTCCTGCTCGCGGTGTACGCGCGCGGGCGCGCCTCGCGCGCCTCGTCGCGACGTCGCGTATGAGCCCGCGCATCTCGCTGCGCGCGCTGCGCGGGCTCCTGGACGAGATCGAGGGCGACGCCCGGGACGAGCGACCGCTCGCGGTGGGCGGCGCGCGGGAGCTCGCGGCCGTCCTGCGCCGGGAGCTGGGGCGCGACGCGCGTCCGGGCGGCGTCCGCCCCGACGACGCGCCGGAGGGAGCCGCGGTGCTCGTCTACGTGCTCGCGCGCGACCCCGGGCGGGAGGACGAGGATGCGCTGCGGCGGGCGCGCCGGGCGAGGGTGCCGATCGTCGCCGTCGCCGTCGGCCCCGTCTCCGACGACCTCTCGCTGCCGTACGTGCTCGCCACCGACGTCGTCCGGGTCGAGGCGGGCGAGGGGTTCCCGCTGGAGCGGATCGCCCGCGCGGTCGCCCGGAAGCTGGGGGAGGACGCCGCGCCGCTCGCCGCCCGCGTCCCGCTGCTGCGCGAGGCCGTCTGCGACGAGCTCGTCGCCTCGTTCGCGCGCAAGAACGGGCTCATCGGCGCGGCGGTCTTCGTTCCGGGCGCCGACCTGCCGCTTCTGACCCTCAACCAGCTCCGGCTCGTGCTGCGGCTCGCGCAGGCGTACGGGCACGAGGCGGGCCGGGAGCGGTTGCCGGAGGCGCTCGCGACCGTCGGCGCCGGCATCGGCCTCCGCGCCGTCGCGCGCGAGCTCGTCGATCTCGTCCCGCTCGCGGGCTGGGCGCTCAAGGGCGCGGTCGCGTACGCGGGCACGCGCGCGCTCGGCGAGGCGGCGCGCCGCCGCTTCGAGGGGATGGGGGCCCCTACGCCGCGGCGGGCCTGAGCTTCTCGCGGCGCGCGCTGATCGCCCGCAGCCGCTGCGCGAGTCGAGCCCACGCCCACGGCTCGACCTCGCCGTAGCGGGCATCCGACTGGCCGCGCGTCGCCTCGAGGTACTCGAACCAGGCGTCGGCCTCCTCGATCAGCAGGAGCTCCTCGGCTTCGCGGTTCCCCGTCACGGCTGCACCTCCCGGTCGTGGATGGCGGGATCGTAGGACCGGGGTCGGACGACGCCGCTGCTACCCTGCTCGGGAAGGCTCATGCCGACGCTTTCCCTTGCAAACCTGCAGCGCGCGCGCCGCCCCGCGGCTCTCGACCGAGTCCGCCGGGGCGTCGCCGTCGCGCGCTCCACCGAAGGAGCTTCCGCTTGCCCTGGTTCCGCTTCCGGAAGAAGCACCGCGACGATCAGACTGCGACCGCAGCCACACCCAGCACCGAACTCGCAACGAGCGACGAGGCTCGCACCGAGCCCGCGCTGACCGAGCAGGCCGCCGAGACGGCGGCCGCCACAGCCGACCCCTCCAAGCCGAAGCGCCGCCGGGGAAGCCGCGGCGGCCGCGGACGCCGCAAGAGCGCCGCCGAGGCCTCCCCGGCCGCGACCGCCGAGGAGACGGCGGAGTCCCCCGCGGCCGAGGCGAAGCGCCAGAAGCCCGAGCGCAAGCAGCTCTCGCAGCGCCAGGAACGCAGGCGCGAGCAGGGGCGCCGCCGCCAGCCGCCGCGCCGCGCGCCGCTGCCGGCGGCGAGGCGCGAGCTGCTCGTCTCCGTCGATGTCGGCGAGCAGCGGGTGGCGGTGCTCGAGGACGGCGTCGTCGCCGAGGTCTACCTCGAGCGTCCGGAGCGGCGCTCGATCGCCGGCAACATCTACCTCGGCGTCGTCGACAACGTGCTGCCGGGGATGGAGGCGGCGTTCGTCGAGATCGGCCTCGAGAAGAACGGCTTCCTCTACGTGGACGAGATCGTCCGGCCCGAGCTGGAGCGCGGCCACGGCCGCAAGATCCAGGACCTGATCTCGAAGGGCCAGACGATCCTCGTCCAGGCCGTGAAGGACCCGATGAAGACGAAGGGCGCCCGGCTGACGACGCAGATCTCGCTGCCGGGCCGCTTCGTCGTCTTCGTCCCGCAGGGCGAGGGGCTCGGCGTCTCCCGCCGGCTCGACGACGAGGAGCGCGCCCGCCTCAAGGAGATCCTCAAGCGGCTCGACGTGAAGGAGGGCGGCGTCATCGTTCGCACCGCCGCCGAGGGCGCCTCCGAGGAGGACATCGAGCGCGACCTCGTCTTCCTGCAGCGGCTCTGGCGCTCGATCCAGGCGCGCGCGAAGACCGCCTCCGCGCCGGAGCTGATCTACCAGGAGGCGGAGCTGCCGCTGCGCGTCGTCCGCGATCTGTTCACCGGCGACTTCGAGAAGGCGTACGTCGATAACGACCAGGCGTACAAGCGGATCGTCGGCTACCTGAAGAAGACCTCGCCGCACATGGTCGAGCGGGTCGTCCGCTACAAGGAGGCGACGCCGCTGATGGACGCGTTCGGCGTCGAGCGGGAGATCAAGTCCACGCTCAACCGACGCGTCGACCTCCCCTCGGGCGGCTACCTCGTCTTCGACTACGCGGAGGCGTTCACCGTCATCGACGTCAACACGGGCCGGTTCGTCGGCTCGCGCGGCAAGAACTCGGCGGCGCGTCTCGAGGACACGATCACGAAGAACAACCTCGAGGCGGTGAAGGAGGTCGTCCGTCAGCTGCGGCTGCGCGACATCGGCGGGATCATCGTCATCGACTTCATCGACATGGCGAACCCGAAGAACCGCGCCGCGGTCGAGGAGGCGCTCCGCACCGAGCTGGAGCGCGACCGGACGAAGACGTACGTGGTCGAGATCTCGCCGCTCGGCCTGGTCGAGATGACCCGGCAGAACGTCACCGACGGGCCGCGCGAGGTGATGACGAAGAAGTGCCCCACCTGTGGCGGCGACGGGATCGTGTACTCGGAGGCGTCCGCGGCGATCGACGTCGAGCGGCGTCTGCGGGCGCTCGCCGCGAGCTCCCGCAGCCAGGCGTTCCGGGTCGAGCTGGCGGCGCCGATCGCGAGCGCCCTCGTCGGGCCGGGCGCGCGCCGGCTCGTCGAGCTCGAGACGCTGACGAAGAAGCGCTTCTTCCTCGACGGGAAGCCGTCCGCGCACCTCGACCACTTCGTCGTCGTCGCCGAGGGAAAGCTCGCCGACCTGGCGCCGCAGGCGCCTGTCGAGGAGGGCGCCGAGCTGACGCTCCAGCTCGTCGAGGTCGATCGCCACGACGCCGCGGCCGCCGTCGGCAAGCTCGACGGCCTCGACGTGGTCGTCGCCGAGGCGGCGACGCTCGTCGGCAAGCGGCTCAAGGTGCGGATCGAGCGCGTCCTCGACGGGACGGCCTACGCCGTCCTCGCCCGCAAGACGAAGAAGGCGCCGGAGCCGCTGACCGCGGAGGCCGAGGCGGAGAAGCCGACGCGCAAGCCGCCGGCGCGCAAGGGCGCGCGGGCGGCTGAGAGCGCAGGGGTCGAGGGCGCCGAGGCCGAGCCCGCGCCCGAGCCGGAGCCGGTCGCCGAGGCTGCGGCCGAGCCGGAGCCGGTCGCGGTTGCGGCGGAGCCCGTCGAGGCGGCCGAGACGGAGGCCGGGCAGGCGGCGGGCGAGGGCGAGGAGCCTGCTCCGCCGAAGAAGCGCACCAGGCGCGGCTCCCGGGGCGGCCGCCGACGCCGCAAGAAGCCGGCTGCGGATGAGAGCGCCGTGTCCGTCGTCGAGGCGGCCGAGGAGGAGCTCGAGGCCGGCGGCGCCTCGGAGGCGTCGCCCGAGCCGCCGCGCATCGTCACGATCCACGTCCCCGGTGAGGATCTCGGA
>JADGHP010000204.1 GCA_019683855.1 Thermoleophilia bacterium | reverse complement strand
CTGCGCGAGACCTACACCGGGACGATCGCCTACGAGATCGAGCACATCTCCGACCACGAGGAGCGCGTCTGGCTGCGGCAGGCGATCGAGTCGGGTCGCTACCGCCGGTCTCTCTCCGCCGACGAGAAGCGGCGCCTGCTCGCCCGGCTCAGCCAGGTCGAGGGCATGGAGCGCTACCTGCGGCGCGCCTTCCTCGGCCAGAAGCAGTTCTCGGTCGAAGGCCTCGACGTGATGATCCCGATGCTCGACGAGGCGATCGAACTCGCAGCGGCGGCGGGCGCGCACGAGGTCGTGATCGGGATGGCGCACCGCGGACGGCTCAACGTGCTCGCCCACGTCGTCGGCCGGCCCTACGAGGCGATCCTGCGCGAGTTCGAGGGCGAGCGGACGATCGAGGCTGTCGTCTCGAGCGAGGAGGGCGGCACCGGGGACGTCAAGTACCACCTCGGCGCGCAGGGCACGCGCACCACCGCCGCGGGCGACATCACCGTCTCGCTCGTCGCCAACCCGAGCCACCTCGAGGCGGTCGACTCCGTCGTCGAGGGGCGGGCGCGCGCCAAGCAGACCGACCGCTCGAGCCGCGAGGGCGACTCCGACCCGACCGTCGCGCTGCCGATCCTCATCCACGGCGACGCGTCCTTCGCCGGGCAGGGCACCGTCGCCGAGACCTTCAACCTGCAGGCGCTTCCCGGCTACTCGACGGGCGGCACCCTCCACCTGATCGCCAACAACCAGGTCGGCTTCACCACCGACCCCGAGAACGGCCGCTCGACGCGCTACTCGAGCGACCTGGCCAAGGGCTTCGACGTGCCGATCGTCCACGTCAACGCGGACGACCCGGAGGCGGCGCTGACGGCGATCCGGCTCGCGCTCGCGTACCGCGAGACGTTCGGGCACGACGTCGTCGTCGACCTCGTCGGCTACCGGCGGCACGGCCACAACGAGCAGGACGAAGCCGCCTACACGCAGCCGCTGCTCGCCGCCGCGATCGCCGAGCATCCGACGGTGCGCGAGCAGTTCGCGGCCCGGCTCGTGGCCGAGGGCGTGCTCACCCAAGAGGAGGCGGACGAGCTCGTCGCCGAGGTGCAGGAGGAGCTGCGGCGCGCGCACGACGCGCTCAAGGCGAGCCTCGGCGCGGCGCCCGTCGCGAGCGAGGGCCGCATCCCCGTCGCGACCGGGGCGGAGGTGGTCACCGCGGTCGACGCCGAGCGGCTGCGCGCCCTCAACGAGCAGCTGCTGCGCATCCCGGACGGGTTCACGCCGCACCCGAAGCTCGCGCGCCAGCTCGAGCGGCGACGCGAGGCGCTCGCGGAGGGCGGGATCGACTGGGGCCACGCCGAGGCGCTCGCGTTCGCGTCCCTGCTCGTCGACGGCATCCCGATCCGGCTCACCGGCCAGGACACCGAGCGCGGGACGTTCTCCCACCGGCACGCCGTCCTCCACGACGTGCGCACCGGCGCGACGTTCACGCCGCTGCAGCACCTCGACGAGGCGGCGGCGTCGTTCGAGGTCTACAACTCGCCGCTGTCGGAGTACGCATGCCTCGGCTTCGAGTACGGCTACTCCGTCGCCGCGCCGGAGGCGCTCGTCCTCTGGGAGGCGCAGTTCGGCGACTTCGCGAACGGCGCGCAGATCGTCATCGACCAGTTCGTCGCCGCCGGCCTCGCGAAGTGGCGCGAGACCTCTCGCCTGACCCTGCTCCTGCCCCACGGGTACGAGGGGAACGGGCCGGAGCACTCGAGCGCGCGCCTCGAGCGGTTCCTCCAGCTCGCCGCGCAGGAGAACATGCGGATCGCCAACTGCACGACCGCGGCGCAGTACTTCCACCTGCTCCGGCGGCAGGCGCTCGATCCGGCCGCCCGGCCGCTCGTCGTGATGACCCCCAAGGGGCTGCTGCGCCTGAAGCAGGCCTCCTCCACGCTCGACGACCTCGCCGCCGGCGAGTTCCGCCCGCTCCTCGACGACGACAGCGCCGACCGCGAGCGCGTGGAGCGGCTCGTCCTCTGCCAGGGCAAGGTCTACTACGACATCGCGGGCCACGAGGAGCGCGCCGCCGCCGACCGGATCGCCGTGGCGCGGCTCGAGCAGCTCTACCCGTTCCCGGTCGAGCAGGCGAAGGCGCTCGTCGCCGGCTACCCGAACCTGCGCGAGCTCGTGTGGGCGCAGGAGGAGCCGCAGAACATGGGCGCCTGGCGGGCGATCCGGCATCGCCTCGAGGAGGCCAAGCCCGAGCACGTGCCGCTCCGCTACGTCGGCCGGCCGTGGCGCGCGAGCCCCAGCGAGGGCTACCCGACCGCCCACCTGCGCGAGCAGGACCGGATCGTGCGCGCCGCGCTGACGATCGACTAGCGGCGCCTGCGGCGGCGCGCCTCGACGACGCGGGCGGCGACCTTCGGCCCGTGCTCCCGCGCGAGGTTCAGCAACTGCTTGCGCCGCTTCGGCGGCAGGCGCCGCCACACGTCGTAGAGGGCGAGCGCGAGGCCGAGCGGGCCGGGGCGGAGCTTGGGAGGCACGACGGCATCCTCGCAGATTCCGCGACCGGTGCCGCCGCCGAGCGGCTCCGACCTGGAGATCTCCACACCCTCGAGTCGGAAGGCTCTCGTGTTCCCGTTATCATCCCGCGAGGACCAGGTCACCGACCGGGAGGAACGGAATGCCGGTAGACACCCCGTCCCTGTTCGCGCAGGTCATCAAGGAGCACCTCGAGCTGAAGGAGCGCAACGCCCGGCTCGACGAGGTGATGCCGATCGACCGCTACAAGGTCGACGACCCGTTCGAGAACCATCCCCTGTTCAAGACCGAGGAGCAGGCCCGCATCGAGGAGACGATGGACGGCGTCCAGCCGGACTTCAGCGACGCGAGCCTCGAGAACGCCCTCGCCTGGCCCGGGGAGGCCCGGAGCGAGGAGAAGGCCGCTGAGTCCGCCGCGGCGCCGGTCGCCGAGGAGTCCGGCTTCTGGGCCGCCGCCGGCGCTCGCGAGTTCGACTGGGGCGACTAGTCTCGGCGCGACCGCACCGCGGTCG
>JADGHP010000203.1 GCA_019683855.1 Thermoleophilia bacterium | reverse complement strand
GCCGCTACGACGAGGAGGTGCAGCGGGCGATGATGGGCATGAGCGCGCCCGAGTGGTCCCGCTACCTGCACGAGACGGCCGGCGTCCCCGACGAGCCGGAGGCGATCGACGCGGAGGTCGTGCGCAGGATGCTCGCCGCCTACCGCGAGCGGCTGCCGCTCGTTCCCGGCGCGGCCGACGCCGTGCGGCGAGCGGCGGCCTCGTTCCCGCTCGCCCTCGCCTCCTCGTCCAACCGGGAGCTCATCGACGCCGCGCTCGAGCTGGCCGGCGTCGCCGACTGCTTCCGCGTCACCGTGTCCTCCGAGGAGGTCGCGCGCGGGAAGCCGGCGCCCGACGTCTACCTCGAGGCGGCGCGCCGCCTCGCTGTCGCGCCCGAGCGCTGCGCCGCGGTCGAGGACTCGCACGCCGGTATCCGCGCCGCGAAGGCGGCGGGGATGCGCGTCGTCGCGATCCCGAACCCGAGCTACCCGCCCGACGAGGAGGCGCTCGCCGCCGCCGACGCGATCATCCGCTCGCTCGACGAGCTGACGCCCGAGGTGCTCGCCGGCGGCGACCGCGTCTAGCCGCGCAGGGTCTCCGAGGGCGTGACCCCGAAGGTCGCTCGGTAGAGGGAGGCGAAGCGGCCCGGGTGGGTGAATCCCCAGCGGAGCGCGATCTCCGTCACCGAGTCGCCGGCTGTGGGGTCGGCGGAGAGGAGGTCGGCGTGGGCCCGCCGCAGGCGGAGGTCGCGGATGTAGGCGGTCGGGGTGACGCCGAGCTGTCGGCGGAACGCGTGTTGCAGCGAGCGGGCGCCGACGCCGGCGACGCGCGCGAGCTCGGCGAGGGTGAGCCGCTCGTGGAGGTGCGCGTCGATGTAGTCGAGGACGCGGCGGAGCGCCCGCGGGGCGACGGGCGGCTGCTCGGCGTGGAGGAGCTCCCAGTAGTTGCTCGGTTGCGCGAGCAGGAATCCCGTCGCGAGCAGATCGGCGAGCTGAGAGGCGGCGACCGGGTGCCGAAGCAGGGCTCCATCGCGCTCGAGCTCCTCGCGCAGGAGCCCCACGAGCCCCAGCCAGCTGCGGCTTGCGGGGGTGGCGAGCTGCATCCCGAGCGCGAACCGCAGCGGCTCGGTCAAGGGACGGCCCAGCAGCGCCTCGAGGCGTCGCTCCAGGGCGCGGCGCTCGAAGTACACGATGAGCTGCGGGTTGCCGACCCGCCAGCGCATGTCGACCGGGTCGTCCGGGGAGAGCACCGACGCGAGCGAGGGCGTGGAGACGATCGAGCGCCGCCCGGCGGTGATCTCGGCGCTCCCCTGGAGCGGGATCTGCACGAGGTAGAAGGTCTCGAGCCGTCCCGGCGTGATGCGGACGGCGCCCCCGTAGCTCAGGTAGCTGAGCAGCGCCTCCTCGTCGAGGCGGGCGGCGTTCTGGAGAGCGTCGAGGCGGCTGCCGCGCTCGAGCTCGAGGCGGTGCGGGCAGAAGACGCGTCCGACGTGCTCCCGCGCGTCGTCGAGGTCGTTCGTGCGGAAGACCGGGTACGCGGCGAGCGGCGGCCGCGACGGGCGCTCGCCACTTCGGGAAGCGGATAGTCGCTTCGCGGTCTGGATAGCGGCGATCGTAGTGGCGGTCGTAGCGTTCCGCAATCCGATGCACGGGCCGTTCCTTGCGACGAGGAGGTGGTGGAGGTGAGCGGAGCCGGGCCGGCGACAGAGAGGGCTGCGATCGTGACGGGAGGCGCCACGGTGATCGGCGCGGCGGTGGTGCGCGCGCTCTGCCGGGGCGGCGTGCGGGTCGCGATCGCCGACATCGACGAGGAGGGCGGAAGGAGGCTCGAGCGCGAGCTCGGCGAGCAGGCGCTGTTCGTGCCCACCGACCTTCGCGACGACGCCCAGATCGAGCGCCTCGTCGCCGCCGCAGTCGAGCGCTTCGGCGGACTCGACATCCTCGTCAACCTCGCCTGCTCCTACCTGGACGACGGCTTCGCCTCGTCGCGCGCCGACTGGCTGGAGTCGCTGAACGTGAACGTGGTCGCGCCGGTGCTGGTGACCAAAGCGGCCCACCCCCACCTGCGCGCCCGGCGCGGCACGGTCGTCAACATCACCTCGATCTCGTCGAAGGTCGCCCAGACGGGCCGCTGGCTGTATCCGGCCGGCAAGGCCGCGCTCGCGCAGCTCACCCGCTCGATGGCGATGGACCTCGCCCCGGACGGGATCAGGGTCAACTCGGTCTCTCCCGGCTGGACGTGGTCGCGGGTGATGGTCGAGCTGACCGGCGACGAGCGCGAGAAAGCCGATCGGGTCGCCAGGCCGTTCCACCTGCTCGGCCGCGTCGGCGACCCCGAGGAGGTGGCGAACGTCGTCGCCTTCCTCTGCAGCGACGAAGCGTCGTTCGTCACCGGAGCGGACTGGGCCGTCGACGGCGGCTACTCGGCGATGGGGCCCGAGCAGGCGGAACCCGCCATTCCCAAACTCGCAGAGTGAGGTGATGACACCATGAGCAGCATCCTGATCGTCGGCGCCGGCCAGGCGGGCCTCCAGCTCGGGTTCGCCCTGCTCGGAGACGGGCACGAGGTGACCGTGGTCTCCAACCGGACGCCGGAGCAGATCCGCGCCGGCAAGGTCTTGTCGAGCCAGTGCATGTTCGATGCCGCGCTGCAGCACGAGCGCGACCTCGGCATCAACTTCTGGGAGGCGGAGTGCCCGCCGGTCGAGGGGATCTCGCTGGCGGTGCCGGCGCCGAACGGCGGCAAGGCGATCGACTTCGCCGCTCGGCTCGACCGCTACGCCCAGTCCGTCGACCAGCGCGTGAAGATGCCCGGCTGGATGGAGAAGCTCGAGGAGCGCGGCGGCCGCATCGTCTTCCACGACGTCGGCGTCGACGACCTCGAGCGCTACACGCAGGAGCACGACCTCGTGATCGTCGCCGCCGGGAAAGGCGAAATCACGCGCCTGTTCGAGCGCGACTCGGAGCGCTCGCCGTACGACCGGCCGATGCGGGCGCTCGCGCTCACCTACGTGACCGGGATGACGCCCCGCCCCGAGCACTCGGCGGTCTGCTTCAACC
>JADGHP010000202.1 GCA_019683855.1 Thermoleophilia bacterium | reverse complement strand
CGTGGCCTCCAGGTCGACGGTGTCTTCAGCACCGCCGACTTCGACCTCTCTGCCTCGAACCCCTCACACGCGGTCACCGCCGTGGAATCACTCATCTAGCTGCGCCGCGCTGCTGGAGGCGCGGACCCGTGAACGATCCCGGTACCCCGAGCGTCGTTGTGGGTGATGAGCAGTTATCCCGGTGAACCCGGCGCGTCACAAACGAGTACCGATGCCAGACGCTGGCGGCAGTTCGAAGCTGCGATCAGGCAGCACCATGGCGATCTGCACGCCTTCGCCTACCGCGTTCTCGGTGGCCGAAGCGAAGCGGAGGATGCGCTCCAGGCAGCGTACGTGAAGGCGTTTCGCGCTGTGGGGACGGGCGCGATCGAGCAGTCGCTCAGCAGGCCGTGGCTCTTCCGCGTGCTCTATCGCTGCTGCGTCGACGAGTTTCGTCGGACGGCGCGAACGGAGCACGACGTGCTCAACGAATTCACGCTCGCCGGCCGATCCGAGGAGGGGCAACCCGGGCTTGTCAGCGCCATCTCTCGCGCGTTCCTCGCATTGCCTTCTCCGACGCGTGCTGCGGTTCTTCTCGTTGACGTGCATGGGCTCAGCTACGACGAAGCAGCTGCTGCGCTCGGGGTACCGCGGGGGACCATCGCGTCACGACTCAACCATGGCAGGGCAGCTCTACGGCGGGCATTGCCCGAGTACGCCCCAGAGTGGAGGACCTCATGACATCTGAACAGGAGACCCGCGACATCGAGCTCGGGGAGGCTATTCGGAGAATCCCTGTGCCCGGTCTTCCCGACGACTTTCTCGTGCGTACGAGCAAGATCGCGCTCCACGACGAAGCCCCAAGTCGGAGCGGCGGCGTGCGCTCCGGGCATCGGTGGCGGATCGTCGCCGCCGTGACCGCCGCCGCTACCGTCGCTGCGATCGCAGGCGGCTTCATCGGTGCAGCGGTGACGCACGCGCCCGCACCGGCGAGCGCCGCGTCGCCGGTGCTGGCGTTCAGCCCCGCGAGCGACTGGAACAGCGTCGTCGCACCGCTTCCAGGCAAGCTGCAAGCAAACAACGAGGTCGCCTGGGCAAGCAACGTCCCCTTCCAGGGAGGCGATCTCACCTCCGGCTGGCCTACCGACACCGTCAAGAATCTTCCGGCCGATGGCGTCGTCGTCTTCGCGAGCCTGGCCCACACCGTGGATGATCCTCACAATTACCCCGACCGGAGCGCGCCCCTCCAGCTCTCCGACGGCTACTTCCTTCCGTCCGGCTATGAGGGCCAGCCGGCGCCGAACGTCTCGCTGCAGATGATCTACGCGCACGTCAACGGTCAGTACGTCCTGGTGCAGGTCTGGTTTGGCCAGAACGCTCCAACTGAGGCGCAGAAAGCAGAAGCCGACGCTGAGCTCGCGAGACTCGTGATCCCCACGCAGTGATTCGACGTGGTGAGCCGCACCGTGCCGCCGGACGAGCGCCGAACGTCCGAGACGCGCGCGTCTACAAGTCGGGCCCCTCTGCGTCGGCTCCTCGCGATCCGGCTTGGAGAGTGGGCAGGAGCACTCGCACTCGGGGTCGCGGCGATTATCGCAGTGAGAACCTGGGTCGTGACTCCCTACCGGGCCCCGAGTTCTTCGATGGAACCAGCACTGCACTGCGCGCGCCCATGGCGGTGACGTCCCCGGACCGCTGTAACTTCTGTCCGGCGTAGGCTCCGGCGAGCGATTCTAGGCAGCGACCACCTCCTCTTGATCGACGACTCGGTGTTGCTTGGTTGCGATGCGTTCGATCTGCTGGCGGTCGAGCGCAACGGGGTCAGACCCGGGCCTGACCCCGTTGCCCTCACGGCTCCGCGGACACCCCCACCCCTACGCTCGTAACGGAAGCATCACGCCACGCTCGCGAAGCCGTCACGACTCCCCTACAGGGGGTCAGACCCGGGCCTGACCCCGTTGCCCTCACACGAGCGCGACCGCGACCGCGCCCGGGAGGCGGCGCGCGCGCACCTCGCCACCTACCTCGAGGCCGAGAACTACCGTCGGAGCTGGCTCCACCTCGGCTTCGACGAGGAGGACTTCGCGGACGGCGGGAGCGACCGGCTGGTGGACGCCCTCGTCGCCTGGGGCGACGAGGAGGCGGTGTGCTCGCGGCTCGAGGAGCACCTCGCCGCCGGCGCCGACCACGTCTGCGTGCAGGCGCTCGGCGCCGATCCGCTCGGCCAGCTCCGCCGGCTCGCCCCGGCGCTCCTCGGCTAGTGCGGCTTCGCCCAAACGTCTTGACGGCAACGGCGCCCGTGGTGGCTGCATCGGGAGCGCTTCGCGGCCGCGGGGCGTCGCGGTCGCCTCACCCCGTACCTGTCACGAACGTATGACGCCTCTCTCGCGAGAGGGTCACGACTCCGCTACGCGGGGTCAGACCCGGGTCTGACCCCGCGTGGCCGCAGCACGTTGACGACGGCGACGACTCGCGTCTCGGAGGTCTGGGCATGCTGGCCGCCGGGGCCGCTCGGGCGCGAGACCCACAGCTCGATCTCGCGCAGGGGCACCGCGACCGAGCGCGTGACGCGAATAGACTCGGCGTCCATGGCGGCGATCCTGCTCGACGTGGACGGCGTGCTGCACGTCTCGGGGGAGCCGATCCCCGGCGCGGCCGAGGCCGTGCATCGCCTCCGGGCCAACGGCCACCGGCTCCGCTTCGTGACCAACACCACCACGCGCTCGAAGACGCAGCTCGCGGCGGAGCTGCGCGGCCTCGGAATCGAGCTCGAGGACGCCGAGGTGCAGACGACGGCGGACGCGGCCGTCGCCGCCCTGCGCGGCCGGCGCGTGCTCGCGCTCGTCATGCACGCGCTCGTGGGCGACCTCGACGGGATCGAGCTCGTCGGGGAGGGCGCCGACGCCGTGCTCCTCGGCGGCGCCGACGAGACGCCGGAGACGAACCTCGTCTTCTCGTACATGAACCTCGCGCGCGCGTTCGCCGAGCTCGAGATGGGCGCCGAGCTCTACTGCCTGCACCGCAACCGCTGGTGGCAGACCAAGCGCGGCCCGCTGCTCGACACCGGGGCG